>JAVBOS010000164.1:0-3378 GCA_031550255.1 Anaeroplasmataceae bacterium
GGGTATTTTAACTTTTTTCTTAATTAAATTTGGTGTTATATTTATAGAAAATTTATATGTTTATATTTTAAAAACTAAACCTAAAGTAAAATTATTATATAAATTTAAAATTACTCATTTTATTTCCTTAATTTTTGCGTATGCTATAATTCCATCAATCTATGAAGAAATATTATACAGATTGATTTTCTATAAGGCAGGATATAGTAAAATTTCGGCTTTTCTAATTTCAACAGTGCCATTTGCATTTATGCATTTTCCAATAATTAATGTTTTTTCAGCTTTTATTATAGGTAGTATATTTTTCTTTATTAGGCAAAAAAATAAAAATATTATCTATTTAATTATGATGCATTTTGTAATAAATATTTTATCAATAGTTTTTTCAAATTATATTATATTACCAATTGAATCTTCTCGAATTTATGAAGTTAGTCTTTCACATATAAATTTTTTAATTTACTCACTTATTTCATTATTTTGCTTTTTATTTTTATTAATGTCTTTAATAATACTTTTACGACAAATAAAAGTAAAACATGAGAATGAATATTCTCAAAAGAACAAATGGTCTAAAAGCACAATTATAATGCTAATATTTAGCTTTACTATTATAATTGTAATTAATATTTTAAATAAATAGAAAGGATAATTAAAATGAAAAAAAAGATTTTAATAATTTTAATGTTTTTAATATATATTGCACAATTTTCTTTTGTTATATCAAAATTATCAAATTTTGATAATAAATCATATTCAATACAAAAAAATGAAGATAATGATACTGGAGTTGATTTCTTTTTTGAAAAATAAAAAATAGAATTTTATTTTCTAATAAAGTTCATATATAGGAAATCTCAAATAATTTTAAAGAAGCCTAAATAAACCATATTCCTTTTTTATTTAAATATATGATATAATAGATATTAAATACGGAGGATTATTTATGAATTATTTAGAAAAAGCTAATTTATGGAAAAATTTTAAAAATTTAGATAAGGAACTTGCTGATGAATTAAATGGATTATCTGAAAATGATTTAAAAGAAGCATTTACAAATGATTTAGAATTCGGAACTGGTGGATTACGTGGTATCTTAGGTGTTGGAACAAATCGAATGAATTTTTATATAGTTAATAAAGCTACTTTAGGTTTTGGTAGATATTTATCACAATATAAAGATGCTTATAATCGTGGCGTTGCTATTGCTCACGATAATAGACATAAATCAAAAGAATTTGCGTTAGAAAGTGCAAAAGTATTATCTACACTAGGTTATAAAGTGTATTTATTTGAAGGATTAAGACCTACACCAGAGTTATCATTTGATGTAAGACATTTTGGATGTATTGGTGGAGTTATGATTACAGCTAGTCATAATCCTAAAGAATATAACGGATATAAGATTTATGATGAAACTGGATGTCAATTAATACCTTATGAAGCAGACCAAGTAATTGAACAAATTAATAAAATAGATGATTAATTTAATATTGATACTACAAAAAATCATAATTTAATAAATTATATATGTAAAGCAGTAGATGATATATATATTTCTGAAATCAAAAAAATTACTTTAAGACCTGATTTGAAAAAAGATTTTAAAGTTGTATATACACCACTTCATGGAACAGGTCAAGTTTTTGCTGTTGACGTATTAAAAAGTTTAGGTTACGATGTAACTCCTGTAGCATCACAAATGACAAACGATCCTAACTTTAGTGGAGTTAAGTCATCAAATCCTGAAAATGCTGAAGCTTATGATGAAGGAATTGAATTAGCAAAACAAATAGGAGCAAATCTTGTACTTGCAACTGACCCAGATGCAGATAGACTAGGTATAGCAGTATTACATAATGGTAAATATGAATTATTAAATGGTAATCAAACAGGTGCTTTAATATTAAATTATATACTATTAACTCGTAAAGAATTAAATACTTTACCTAAAAATGGGTATGTATTTACAACTAACGTAAGTTCTACATTACCAGTAACAATTGCTAAGGAATATGGAATGAATGTTGAAATAACTTTAACTGGATTTAAATTCATTGGCGAAAAAGCTCGTCAAATTGAAAATGGAAAAGGTACATATGTATTTGGATTTGAAGAATCTTATGGATGTTTAATTAGCGATTGTGTTAGAGATAAAGATTCAATTCAAGCAATAATGATGTTATGTGAAACTGCTGCATATTATAATTCTAAAAATATGACGCTTGTAGACGCTTTAAATGAAGTTTATGAAAAATATGGATATTATAAAGAGGGAATAACTAATATCTCTTTAAAAGGCCTTGAAGGTAGTGCAAAGATAAAAGAAATAATGAACTACTTTAGAAATAATGAAATTTCATTACCTAGCTTTAAAATTTTAGTTAAAGAAGATTGTGAATTAAGTGTAAAAGCTGATTTAATAACTATGCAAACTTCAATAATTGATTTACCAAAAAGTAATGTTATTAAATATACTTTAAATGATGATATGTGGTTTGTTTTAAGACCAAGTGGTACAGAACCTAAATTAAAAGTATATTATGGTGTTAGAGGTAATAGCATTAATAATGCTGATGAAATATTAAGTTTATTATCAAAACAAGTATTAAATATAGTAAATAAGATATAATATATTAAACTGCAATTAAAATATTGCAGTTTTTTATTTTTTTTATAAAAATATATTGTAAATCGATAAAAATATATTATAATACAATTAGTAAGTAAGGAGAAAATTAAAAATGAAAAATATTTCAACAAATTTTTTAAGAGTAGCAATTTCTGCTATTGGATTGTTTTTGTTAGTTTTATGTATATTTGTTGCACCTAAAATGGCATCAATAATTGGTGAAACATTTTATAGAGCTAATCTAATAAAAGCATTGATATTAATTGATGTGTACTTAATGGCAATTGTGTTTTATTTTATGTTATATCAATTCTTTAGAATACTAAAATATATTGATCGAGAAACTGCATTTTCTAATTTGTCAGTTAGTGCACTTAAAGTTATTAGAATTTGTTCTGTAATTATAACAATATTATTCACATTATTTTTACCAGCTGTATATGTAATAGCAAATGAAGATGATGCACCTGGTTTATTGTTAATGGCGATAGGCTTTAATGGACTTCCGATAATGTTCGCAACAATTATAGCTATTTTAGAAAAATTGCTTTTAAAGGCCATAGAAATCAAATCAGAAAATGATTTAACAGTGTAGGTGAGAATATGCCAATAATTATAAATATTGATGTTATGCTAGCAAAAAGAAAAATGAGTGTTACAGAACTTTCTGAAAGAGTTGGAATAACAATGGCTAATCTTTCGATTTTGAAAAATGGCAAAGCAAAAGCCGTACGTCTGTCAACACT
>JAVBOS010000040.1:0-6826 GCA_031550255.1 Anaeroplasmataceae bacterium
AAGCTAATAAAGCTTTAGCAGATGCAAATAATACTTTTTATGAAAATATAGCAAAATTAAAGTAAAAATAACGTAAAAGAGGACATTTTATGGTTAGAAAGACAAAGTTAATAATATTTGCTTTGTTATGTACATTAGCATTATTTACATGTTTTTCATTAGGGGTTGATGTTGAAGCAACGGCATTAGAATCCAAAGATGTAGATGTAACAAAGAGTGGATATTTTTCAACATATGAAAAGTGGAAAAAAATAGGATATAAAGATATTGACTTTTCTGAAACAATAACACCTGAAAACTTTATATTACAAAAAAATGATTATTTAATAAATGAATCAAATAGTGAATCATATGGAAAAGAAGTGTTTCAATTAAAAGATGAAAAATTTGTAGAGATTCCTGTAGTTGTACCAACTACAGGCCTTTACTCTTTCAATATGGATTATTTTTCAAAATTTGATAATGTTTTACCAATGCAAATATCTATTCATGTTAATGATGAATTTCAATATTTTGAATCATCACAAATTTCAATAAAAACACTTTGGGCTAATGAATCTAAAGTTTTTCCCCTTGATAGATATAATAATGACTTTTACATTAAACAAAAACAAGTATTTAAATGGTTAAATATTGATATTAAAGATTCTATGAATATGTATTTTGAGCCACTAAGATTTATGTTAGAAGAAGGATCAAATATTATTAAAGTAAGTGGACTAAAGTGTGATATGCTTTTAGGAAATTTCACAATAAAAGGATATAAACAAAACATATCATATAATGAGTATTTAAATAAAAATAGTGGAGATTTATTAAAACAAGATCCAATTATAACTGAAGCAGAAACTCCAGATTCAAAAAGCAGTCCAACGTTACAGCCAGCAGTCAATAGATCAAATGGAGTAACTCCATTTAATATTAAAGAATTAAGATTAAATATTTTAGGTGGTAATTCTTGGAATGCTGGAGGAGAAAGAGTAGATTATTTAGTAGATGTCTCACAAACAGGTTATTATAATATTGCTCTAAAGGTCTTGCAAGCTGGGCAAAAGAATTTACCTGTTTATAGGTCAATATATATTAATGATAAGATTCCTTTTAAAGAAGCAGAGGCAATTCCATTTTATTCTAATACTAAATGGAAAAATGTTGATTTAGGATATAATTTTTATTTAACAAAAGGAATCAATAAAATATCATTTGAAGTAACTTATGAAAAATATAGAGAAATGTATTTTGAAATTTTTAGTTTACTTCAAGATGTAAATGATCTGGGGTTATATTTAAAAAGATTAACTGGTAATAGCATAGATGTTAATTTAGATTGGGAAATAACTGAATTTTTACCTACAATAGAAGATGATTTAGACAAAATGATTAATGTTTTAACAAAGGATACAGAATATCTACAAGAAATTTCTAATGTTAAAAAAAGTTCTGAAATTGAAACAATGTTAAAAATGGCTATAAAAAAATTAAAAATATTAAAAGATAAACCAAATGAAATTCCTAAAAAAATAAAACTTATTACATCTGAAAATTCAAGTGTTGCAAAAATACTTGGAGATGTTCTTCCAAAATTATTAAGTCAACCGTTAGATATGGATAAGTTTTATGTTTATGGAAATACAAATTTAGAAAAAGCAACAAAAAATGTTTTTTCAAATATTTGGATATCAACTAAAAGATTTTTTATATCTTTTTTTGATAAACGTTATGAAGAGAAAGCTAATAAAGATGAGTTAACTGTTTGGGTAAATAGACCAAAACAATATGTAGACTTATTACAAAAATTAGCAGATGAATCATATAAGTCTCCAAATGGTAAAAAGGTTAAAATATCGTTATTAGCTGATGAAGGTAAACTTATTTTAGCAAATTCAGCTAATAGACAACCAGATTTAGCACTAGGTGTGTCAGCTCACATGCCAAATGATTTATCGATAAAAGGCGCACTTGCTGACTTAAATCAATTTTCCGATATGAAAAAATATATTAAAGGGAAGTATAATCCAGAAAGTTTAGTTCCATTAATATATGATGATAAATTATATGCAATTCCTGACACTGCTAACTTTTATGTTTTGTTTTATCGAAAAGATATTTTAAAAACATTAGAAATTGATGTGCCTAATACATGGGATGATTTGATTAAAATTCTTCCAAAATTAAGACAATATGGATTAGATTTCTATATGCCAATGTCAGATGGTAGTTCTAAAAAAAGTTTTGCATCAACATTACCATTTTTATTTCAATATCAAAGTAATATATATTCTGAGGATTCATTTACTGTCGATTTAGAAAATGAGCAAAGTGTTAATGCTATAAAAATGATGACAGAATTATATTCTGTGTATTCATTACCTCAATCAATATCAAATTTCTATAATAATTTTAGATTAGGTACTACACCAATTGGTATTGCTGATTTTGGTACATATATTAAATTAATTAATGCAGCTAAGGATATTGATGGTTTATGGGATATATCAGAACATTTAGGAATAAAACAAGAAAATGGTGAAACTTTAAGATATGCCACAGGTGCACAATCTGCCAATATTATTTTTAATAAAAGTAATAAACAAGACCAAGCATGGGATTTCTTAAAATGGTGGCAATCTACTGAAACTCAAATTGAATATGCAAATCTATTATCGTCAACTTTAGGTCCAGAATATATGTGGAATACAGCGAATTTAAAAGCTTTTGAAGAATCAAATTGGAATGAAAAACACAAAGAAGTTATTTTAAATCAATGGAGTTATTTAAAGGAATTACCAAAAATTCCTGGTGCGTATATGATTGAACGAGAATTAAGTAATATTTGGAATAAAGTTGTTATGGATGGTGAAAATTTACAAAATGTTCTAAGTTCTAAAGTAGATCGCATGAATAAAGAAATAAAACGTAAAATGATAGAATATAACTATCTAGATTCAAAAGGGAATGTTATAAAAAAATATAAAAGACCAACAAGGAAATTAGTAAATGATTGGTTAGAAAGTGAGGCATAAAATGACATTTAAAGAACTTAAATTAAGTGTAAAAAAAGACAATAAACTTTCATATTTATTTATGATGCCTTATATTATATTATTTTTTACCTTCATTATAATTCCAGTGGTAGCGGCAATTTATTTATCATTTACATATTTTAATACTATTGGAGCACCAAAATTTTTAGGTTTAAAAAACTATATTGATTTATTAACAAATGATGAAATATTTATGCAAAATGTTTTACCAAATACATTTATATTTGCTTTAATAGTCGGTCCATTAGGATATGTCTTATCATTTGTTATGGCATGGATGCTAGCACAATTAACACCAAAAATTAGAACTGTTTTAGCAGTAATAATTTATTCTCCATCACTTACAGCAGGAGTAACGATGTCTGTACTTTGGAAAATTATTTTTGCTGGAGATGAAACAGGATATTTAAATAGTTTTTTACTAAGATTATCATTAATTAGTGAACCAATACAGTGGTTACAAAATCCAAGTTATCTATTACCAATTATGATTATAGTCACATTATGGGGAAGTATGGGAATAGGATTTTTGGCTATGTTAGCTGGTGTTTTAAGTATAAATAAAGAATTATATGAAGCTGGAAGTATTGATGGAATTAGAAATAGATTTCAAGAGTTATTTTATATAACTATTCCATCTATGAAACCACAAATGTTATTTGGTGCAGTTATGGCTCTAGTTGGAACCTTTTCAGCATCAGGAATTGGAGTTGTATTATCAGGATCCAATCCAACACCAGAAAATGCAGGTCAATTAATTGTAAATCATATTGAAGATTATGGATTTATTAGAAGCGAAATGGGATACGCTGCTGCAATATCTGTAATATTATTAATAATCATTTATTTATTAAATAAAGGAGCTTATCGTTTATTTGGCGATAATGAAAAATAATATGAGAAGACGTTTTCAAGGTTCTATGATGAATCCAACAAAATTTCATAGAAGTCATATAAAATTTTTAGTAATTCTTATCCCAATTTGTATTTTTATGTTGTTACCTATTTTATTTATTTTAAATCATGCTTTTAAACCATTTGATGAATTATTTGCTTATCCTCCAAAATTTTTTGTAAAACGTCCAACGTTTGAAAATTTTAGAGCATTATTTGCAGTAACTGGTTCAACTGGTATACCAATGTCAAGATACTTATTTAATAGTATTATAATAACAATTTTAGTTTTATTTTTATCAATTTTATTTAGTTCAATGGCTGGATATGCATTATCAAAATTAAAATTTACATTTAAAAAAGCTGTTTTTGAAGTTAATACAATAGCATTAATGTTTGTTGGTGTAGCAGTAACGATACCAAGATATTTAGTTATTGAAAAATTAGGTCTTATAGATAATTTTATGGTTCATGTATTGCCACTTTTAGCAATACCAGTAGGGTTATTCTTAATTAAACAATTTATAGACCAAATTCCTAATGAATTAATTGAAGCTGCTCGTATCGATGGAGCAAGTGAATTTTATATATTCATTAAAATAGTTATACCTTTAATAAAACCAGCAATTGCGACGATTGCGATATTAAGTTTTCAAACAGTTTGGAATTCTTCAGACACATCAGTATTATTTATAAACAAAGATTCACTCAAAACTTTCGCTTATTACATGAGTACAATTACCGTAGGAGGAAATGCAGTTGCAGGTCAAGGAATGGCCGCAGCAGCAAGTTTAATAATGTTTTTACCAAATCTAATAATATTTATTTTAATTCAAAGTAAAGTTATGGATACAATGGCTCATTCGGGTATTAAATAATGAAAAAAGTATATTTATTTATTATATTATTTATTTCCACTATATTAGTATTTGGTATTCAAGTAAATGCAAGCGAAAAAGAATCATATCCTACGTGGACAACAGATGCAAATGGACAGTTTACATATACACAAACAGCATATACTCCACAAGGTAAACTAAATAAAACTGATTTAACAAGTCCAGAAGATGTATATTATAAAGATGGAATGTTTTATATTGCAGAATCTGGAACAAATTCAAAAATAACTGTCTTAAATAAAAATGGAGAAGTAGTAAAGACAATAGGTTTAGGGATTCTTGGGGATGCAAAAGGAGTATTTGTCAGTCATGATGATAAAATATATGTTGCTGATAAAAAGAATCTAGCAGTATATAAATTTGAACAAAATGGTGAGTTGTTAGCGACTTATAAAAAGCCAACAGAACCACTTTTTGGTAAAAGTAATAATTTTATTCCAACCAAGGTTGTAGTTGACTATGGAGATAATATTTATATAATTGGTGAAGGTTCAACCAATGGTATTATTCAGTTAAATTCAACAGGACATTTTGAAGGATATTTTGGAGTAAACTTATCAGATAGATCTTTACTTCAAAAAATTGCAGACATTTTTGTCAAAGATGGAGAGTACTCAAACACAAAAGGTGCTTCAGCAAATAATATTGCTATTAATAGTAAAAATACAATTTTTACATCTACACCTCTTGCGACAAAACCAATAAAAAAATTAAATACAAATGGTATTGATATTTTAAAAAATCAAAGAAATAATGCTTTTTTCCCAATAACAGATATATTTGTTAACAAGGATGATTATATTTATGCAATTGATGAAAATAATTTAGTTTATGAATATGATCCTACAGGAAACTTAGTTTTTATCTTTGATATAAAGGATCAAACTGGACGTCAATTAGGTGGTTTAGTACAAAAGGCAACATCAATTATTACTGATGAAGAAAATAATTTATTTATAGTTGATATTTACCATAAAAATATTCAAATGTATAAATCAACAGAATTTGCTAATACAGTGCATACCGCAATTAATTTATATTACGATGGAAAATATAAAGAAAGTACTGAATTATGGCAAGAACTTTTAAGAAAAAATAATAACTTTGCTTTAGCACATAGTGCCTTAGGTAAAGCATATTATGATAATAAAGAATTTGACAAAGCTTTAGAAGAATATAAATTAGCTAAAAATAAGACGGGATATTCTGAAAGTTATTGGAGTATTAGAGATATTTGGCTAAGAGAAAATTTAGGAATTTCAATTATTATTATTGTAAGCTTATTTATTTTAATAAAAATTTTAAAGTTTATTGATATAAAAAATGGAATCTTCTTTAATTTAAAAGAAAGTATTAAAAAATTTAAAAAACGTCGTTTTATATCTGAAATACTTTTACTTGGAAAAATGTTAAGAAAACCTTTAGATACTATTTATGAAATCAAGCGTCAAAAGGCATCAAGATACAAAACAAGCATTTTCATCTTAATAGTTTTCTTTGTAATGTATTTATTATCAATTTATTCAAAAAGTTTTATTTATCAATCTTCAAATATTGATAATATTTCAATTTTAAAATCAGCAGGAATTTTCTTCGGGATTTTCTTTATGTGGGTTTTTGTTAACTATTTAGTTAGTACAATTAGTAATGGAGAAGGTTATTTTAAAGATATTTTTATTACAAGTGTATATTCATTAGCACCAATTATAATTACATTATTACCATTATCTTTATTTACAAATGTATTAACATTAAATGAATCGATTATTTTTCAAGCAGTAATGAATTTCGCATATATTTGGACTGGTATTTTATTATTTTTCTCAATAAAAGATGTCCATAATTACGAATTTGGGGAAACGATTAAAAATATTTTATTAACATTATTTGGAATGGCTATTTTAAGTTTAATCTTATTTATTGTTTATGTATTTGCAAATCAAATGTTTGGCTTTTTGTTTGAGGTAATAAAGGAGGTAGTAAATCGTG
>JAVBOS010000142.1:0-3743 GCA_031550255.1 Anaeroplasmataceae bacterium
AATAATGTTGATTTTTACAATATTAATTCCTTTATTAAATCCATTAATTGCTATTGTTAATGATAGTACAATGTATCAAGTAGATTCGCCATATATGAAATTTTTCTCTACATCGCAATATATTAATCCAATAAATAATCAAAAGTTTGAAGCATTCCACTTATTAGGTACTAATAATATTGGTGTTGATTTATGGGTTGCAATTTGGCAAGGTGTAAGTAGAAGTTTATCTATTGCATTAGTTGTTGCACTTATTAACGTAGTTATGGGTATTTTGATTGGTTCAATTTGGGGATTTTTTAGAAAAATTGATAGATTTATGATAGAGTTATTAAACTTTATTAATAATATTCCTGGATTATTATTCTACATGTTAATGCTTTATATTTTGAATGCTTTAGGTTCTAAAAACCAATATTTCAATCTTATATTATGTTTAACTCTTACTGGTTGGACTGGACTTGCGAGATTAATTAGAAATCAAATTTTAATTATCTCAAACAGAGAATATAACGTTGCTTCAAAAACATTGGGAACTTCACCAATGAGAATAATTATATATAACTTATTACCATTTATATTACCAGTAATTATTACTAGTATATCTTTAGAAATTCCTGCAACAATTTCTTTAGAGACATCGCTAACATTCTTTGGATTTGGATTTCCTCCAACTACAATCACTTTAGCAACTTTAGTAAATGCTGGGTATAGTGAATTAGCTAGACATAATTATGTATTATTTGTTCCTGCAATTGCATTAGGAATAATTACAGTTTCGTTTTATTTAATTGGTTTATCTCTTGCTGATGCATTAGATCCAAAAGAGCATAGATAGGAGGTATTTTATGAAAAATAATATTTATACTGAAGAAAACAAAATTATTAGAATAAAAGACCTTTGTGTTAAATTCCGTGTTAGACAAAACGATTTAGTAGCGATTCGAAATATATCATTAGATGTTTATAAAGGTGAAACATTAGCCATTGTTGGTGAATCTGGCAGCGGAAAGTCTGTATTAACTAAAACTTTGACTGGTATGCTTGAAAAGAATGGATCAATTTTCCAAGGTGAAATTTTGTATGATGGAAAAGATTTATCTAAGATAGATAACAATGCAGATTGGTTAAGCATAAGAGGAAAGAGAATTTCTACAATTTTCCAAGATCCTATGTCTTCACTAAATCCTTTATTAAGAATTGGTACTCAAGTCGAAGAAGTAATTAGATTACATAGAGGTTTATCGAAAGAAGAGTCTAAAAAAGAGGCTATTAATCTTTTAAAACGTGTTGGTATTACTAACGCAGAAGAAAGATATAGAGACTTTCCATTCCAATACTCTGGTGGAATGCGTCAAAGAGTAGTTATTGCGATTGCTTTAGCATGTAAACCAGACATTTTAATTTGTGATGAACCAACTACAGCACTTGACGTTACAATTCAAGCGCAAATAATTGATTTAATTAAAGAATTATCGAAAGAATATAATTTTACAACTTTATTTATCACTCATGATTTAGGAGTTGTAGCTAATGTAGCAGATAGAGTTGCTGTAATGTATTTTGGTGAAATTATTGAATATGGAACTGCAAGAGACATATTCTATGATCCGAAACATCCATACACTTGGGCATTGTTATCTTCTTTACCACAATTAGGATTAAAAGGTGAAAAATTATATTCTATAAAAGGAACACCACCATCTTTATATCACAATATACAAGGGGATGCGTTTGCTTCAAGAAATCCATATGCATTAAATATTGATTTTATAGCGAATCCTCCATTTTTTAAAGTTAATGATACTCACTATGCTAAAACATGGTTATTAGATGAAGATGCTCCGAAAATTGAAAGACCTGCTATCATTGGAGAAATATCATCACGTGTTGCAAAAATATATAGAGGAGAAAATGAATAATTATGAACAAAGAAATTATTAATGAAAACTCTTCTAGAGAAGTAGTTGTCGATGTAAAAAATGTTGACGTACATTTCAAAATTGGTAAGAAAATTGTAAAAGCATCAAATAATATATCGTTTAAAATTTATAAAGGTGAAACTTTCGGTTTAGTAGGAGAATCTGGAAGTGGTAAAACTACTATTTCTCGTGCTATCCTAGGAATTAATCATTTAACTAAAGGATCAATTGAATTTTTAGGAAAAACAATTGCCTCGAAAGATGGGAGTTTTCAAAAATTATCAAAATCTGAATCTAAACAAGTAAAAAAAGATATGCAAATGGTTTTCCAAGATCCATTATCATCATTAAATGAAAGAGCTAATGTCGAATATATTATTTCAGAAGGATTAAGAAGCTTTAAATTATACAAAGATGAAGATGAATTAAGACAAAAGGTAGTTGATGCTTTAACTTCAGTTGGATTATTGCCAGAACACGTTTCTCGTTATCCACATGAATTCTCAGGTGGACAACGTCAACGTATTTGTATTGCAAGAGCATTAGCTGTAGAACCAAAATTCGTAATCGCTGATGAACCGATTTCAGCACTAGACGTTTCTATTCGTGCACAAATTCTTAATCTTTTAAAAGATTTACAAGAAAAACAAGGATTAACTTATTTATTTATTGCCCACGATTTATCAATAATTAAATATATATCTGATAGAATTGGTGTTATGCATCAAGGATATATGGTTGAATTAGGAACTTCAACACAAATATATGAAAATCCTATTCATCCATATACAAAATCTTTGCTTACTGCAATTCCACAACCAGATCCAGATTCTGAAAAGACGCGTAAAAGAACTCCATTTGTTAAAGGTAATCTAGACTATTCAGCAATGGAATGGATAGAAGTTAATAAAGGACACTTTATTCTGGCTACACCAGAATTATTAAAAGAATGGAATAAAAAATAAAATAAAGGCTTTAAGCCTTTTTTTAAATTAGAAGGTACTATAATGAAAAAAAATAATCATAAATTAAATTTTTATGTTCAGATTGGTGTTATTATAATTATTTTATTTACCGTATTTCTTGAATCCATAATGTATATAAATGCAATCCGTTATAAAAATAAATACGATTTAGAAATGCAAACTGGTTATACAATTATTAATTCACAAGATGTTGGATTTGGAAGTGAAGCTAAATCATATATAGCATATTTTACATTTACAAGAAAAGATGGACTGGAAATTATGCAAAAAAATGATCAAATAAGAGCTGAATTTTTAGAACTTACTTTATATAACATGAATTATTTTGATGCATTTTATTTTTTAAATGTTATTTTAATGATATGTTTAACTTTTGCAACAGTATCAAGAGGATTTACTCATCGCAGATGGATAGATACAGCAATATCATTACTTGGTAGTATTTTGTTTTATTTTTTTATTTCAAAGTTTTCAATTTTTTGGGATATTATAATTTTAAGTTTATTTTTATCAGGTTTTATATTATACTATAGATACTATTTAATAGAGAAAAATAAAACTAACGAGGTGTAATAATGATAACACTATATACAACAAACAGTTGTTCTTCGTGTAAAAAAGCTAAACAATGGTTTATTGAAAACAACATAAAGTTTATTGAAAAAAACATGTTTGTTCATCCAGTAAACAGACAAGATATTATTCATATGCTAGAAAACACAGAAAATGGTTTTGAAGATATAATATCTACTAGATCAAAAATTATACTTGAAAAAAATATTGATATTGAAGGTATGAAATTTAATGAATTAGTTGATTTTATTATTGAAAATCC
>JAVBOS010000184.1:0-3936 GCA_031550255.1 Anaeroplasmataceae bacterium
AAAACTATTTGTTTTTTCAGATAATGTTACACAAGCAAATAAAATTGCTATTACTATCGATTCAAGCAAAGTCAATAATCAAGTTATTGGTGAATATGAAATATACGTTACAGCTGTTGATGAAGAGAAAAACATTTCTACGGAAGAATTTAAAATAAAACTTATTGATAATATTTCTCCAGTAATAAATAAAAAATTTGAAACAATAAATGTTGAATATAAAAGTAGATTTAATTTGAGTGATTATTTTACATGTGTTGATAATTACGATGGGAACATTATAAGTAAATTAACGACCTCGAAGGATATTAGTACATCTTTTTTAGGAAAACAAACATTAGAAGTAGTTGTAAAAGATAGTTCGGAAAATAGATCGACTTTGACTGTTGAAGTCAATATTATTGATAGTGTTGTACCCCAAATAACTTTAACTAAATCAGTAGTAGAAGCAAATTTGAATACGGAATTTACTGAAATTTATTTCAAAAATCTTGTTTCAAACGTTAGTGATAATGAAACAATTTTAACAAAAGATGATGTAATAATTGATTATTCGAAGGTTAGAAATGCTAAAGGGATATATGAGGTTTATTATTCTGTAACGGATAATAGTGGAAATATAGCTAGAGTTACTCAAAGTGTAAAAGTTAATGTTTCTAATACTATAAATTATAATATCGAGGATATTGTTATTAATGTGGGAGAAACATTTAATTATAAAGACTATGTGCATATTACTAAACAAGATGAAATTACTTATTATATAGTTTCAACAAAAAATAATGTAGATATAAATAAAAGTGGTAATTATACAATTGAAATATCTATTTACGATACCTATAATAATAAAATAGACGATATTATAAATGTTAAAGTCAATGATAAAAAAGAAAACATAATTTCAAAAGTTAATCTTAATATTAAAGATGCTCTAATTATTATTTTAGGAATTGCAGTGATTGGAATATTTTTATATTATAAAAGAAAATAGGATTATTTTAAATTACATGATATAATTTAATAATAGGTGATATATATGAACGGTTTTTTATATGGTCAAACTGAATATAATTTATTAAAAAATTCAATTCATTTAAGCAATTACATAAGTAGTGCTGTAAAAAATGGTTTTGATTTTTTAAGTATAACTGATGAAAATATGTATGGCCACTTAAAATTTTACCGTGAATGCAAGAAAAATAATATTAAACCTATAATTGGTTTAGAGGTTAAGATTAACTCTCACGATTCATTTGATAATATAATTTTACTATATGCACTAAATAACAATGGATTCCATAATTTGTTGAAAATATCATCTTTATTAAAGTTGAAAAAAGATATTCAACTAGGTGATTTACAAAATGTATCTAAGGATTTAGTTTTAATAAGCGCGGGGCAAAATTCGGATATTAATAGAATGTTATGTAATAACTTAATTGATGAGTTTAATTTACGTATTAATGAATACAAAAATATTTTTGGTAATATTTATATTGGAATTGATAATCAAAGATATAATTCACTTGAGAAAAATAAGTTTATTGAAGAATATTGTATAGAAAACAAAATTGATTTTTTACCAGTCCACCAAACATTATATTTTGAATATGCTGATAAGGATGTTTATGAATCATTAACAAAAATAGATGGTAAACCAAAAAACATTAATCAAGATGACGACTTTTCGTTTCCCAATATGGAAGTATTAAATCAAGAATTTACCAATCCACAGTTTTCTAAAAATTTGACTGATTTTATAAAAAATATTAATATAACAATTGATAAACAAGAAGTTAAATTACCAACATACCCTAATACTAATGGACTTTCTAGTAAAACTTTTTTAGAAGGCATGTGCTTAAAAGGCTTAGAAAAGAGACTATTAAATATTAACGTTAATAAAAAACCTTATTATGATAGACTAATATATGAGTTATCAGTTATTAATAAAATGGATTATAATGATTATTTTTTAATTGTTTGGGATTTTGTTAAATATGCTAAAAAAAATCAAATACTTGTTGGACCAGGAAGAGGTAGTGCCGCTGGCAGTTTAGTAAGTTTTTGTTTGGGTATAACGAATGTTGATCCAATAAAGTATGATTTATTATTCGAAAGATTTTTAAATCCAGAAAGAATAAGCATGCCAGATATTGATATGGATTTTCCAGATGATAGAAGAGATGAAGTTATTACATATGTACAAGATTTATATGGAAAAAATAGAGTTTGTAATATTTCTGCATATGGAACATTTCTTGTTAAATCATCAATAAGAGATTTAGGAAGGGTATTAAAAATATCCTCACAAAGATTAGATATCTTAATTAAAATGTCAGAATCAATTACTGATACAAATGAACTTTTAGAAAAGGTAAAAGAGAATCCTGAAATATATAATTTATTAAGAATTGCTAGAAAAATAGAAAATTTACCAAGGCATGTTTCAACACATGCTGCAGGTATTATTTTAAGTCAAGAATCATTATTTGATATTGTTCCACTGCAAGAAGGAATTAATGGATTATATCAATCACAATTAGAAGCTACCGACTTAGAAAGTATGGGTTTACTTAAAATAGATTTTTTAGGGATTAGAAATTTAAGTATTATTAATAATACAATTAATGAAATAAAAGTAATAGATCAAAAGTCACTTAACAATATTCCTTTAGATGATAAAAAAACATTTGAATTATTTAAAAGAGCTGATACTTTAGGGGTTTTTCAACTAGAAAGTGACGGAATAAAAAAGGTTTTAAAAAAATTACAACCTAATACCTTTGAAGATATAGTAGCTGTATTAGCGTTGTACCGACCAGGACCAATGGATAATATAGACGAATTTGTAGATAGAAAAAATGGTAAAAAATTTGAATATATTCACCCAAAACTAAAAGATATTTTGCATAATACATACGGAATTATTGTTTATCAAGAGCAAATAATGAAGATAGCAACGGCGTTTGCAGGTTACCGACTTGGGGAAGCTGATTTATTGCGTAGAGCTGTATCTAAAAAAGATGAGAACACACTTTTAAAAGAACGTCAAAAGTTTGTTTCAAGAAGTATTGAACAAGGATATAATGAGATTGTTGCAAATCAAATATATGATTATATTGTTAAATTTGCCAATTACGGGTTTAATCGTTCTCATTCAGTAGCATATGCTCTTGTTTCTTATCAAATGGCATATTTGAAAGCTAATTATTTTCCTGTATTTATGACTAAAATAATGAATAATGTTATAGGTAGCCAAAGCGCATTAGCAAGTTATATTAATTACGCAAGTAAAAACAATTTAAAAGTCCTAAAGCCAAGTATTAACGCTAGTACGACAGAATTTTATATTACGCAATATGGGTTATTTTTCCCATTACAAGGAATTTTTAGTATAGGTGAAGTATTGGCTAAAGAAATCCTTGAAGAAAGAAAAAAAGGATTGTTTAAATCCTTTGGTGATTTCAAGAAACGTATGCCATCTATAAATAGTAGAGTTTTAGAATCGCTAATTTATGCTGGAGCATTTGATATTTTTGGTAAAACAAAGAAAGAATTAATTGATAATAGTGATGTTTCTACAGAAACATTTGATAAATTTTTAGATGATGTAAAAGACTTTAAAGAAGAATTTGATTTCAGTCATTTAAAGGAAAAAGAATTTACTTCACTAGGGATAAATATTGAATATAATGTTTTTAGAGATATTAAAAGTTTAATTAGTAAGCATAGAAGCCAAATAATTTCTCAATTGAAAATAAACAGCTCTAACAACATAGTTGGAATATTTGAACAAATAAAAGTTATAACTACAAAAAATAATGAAAAGATGGCATTATTAACCTTTAATGATGGATATCAAGATATTGATGCCGTTTTATTTTCAAATGAATATAATGCTTTTCAAGATGTTATTTCAAAAGATACATTATT
>JAVBOS010000081.1:0-17867 GCA_031550255.1 Anaeroplasmataceae bacterium
TATGAAGAAGGGAATAGGAAAATGCTTAAAAGATTAAATGTTACAATATTTCATCCTAGAATGATTGCTAAGTTAATAATAGATAAATTTCTTATGATTTTCTTCTTTTTTAGTGTTTTATTTTTTTTAGTAGGAAGTGCTTCTTTTTTATCGACTTACAAAGTTAAAAGTATAACAAATGTTAATAAACAATATTTTTTAAATCAAATCAAACAACAAGAAGTTAAAAATAATTTTAAAATGTAAAATTTTATTATGAAGAATGATAATGCATTTTCAGTAAAAGTCGGTGTAGTAAACTATAATTTTGGAAATGATACTTCTACAAATGATTATATTGTATTTGATTTTCTTGAAGATCAAGTTGAGATTAAATGCATGGGTATAAAAATGATATATTTTACATATGAAGAGCTTAATGCAGCTAATTTTGATATTAATGATGGAATAAAAAACGTTAATTTTTCTAATGGATTTTTATTTTTGATAGATGCAACAACAATTAAATTAAATGAGTTTTTATTACCTATTAATTTTATCTTATCTTATGTAATAGAAATCTTTACTTTTATCTTAATTTTTATCTTAATTTTTATATTAACTTTAAGATTTAATCCAGCAATTAGAGGAATATTTAGATTTAAAATAGTACTTTATGCCTGTACACCTTTTTTATTGTGTAAATTATTTGGATTACTGTTTGGAATAACAGATTTATCAATTATTGGAATGTTATTATCTTATTTTTATGCAACTAGTGCATTAAGAGCAGTTTTAAAAATAGAAGTAAAGAAAGTTTAAAGAGGTGTAATAATGAAGTATTTGGATATTTTGAAAGAAAAAAATATTTTTAATTTTGAAGAAAATAAAATAGAAATCGAAAATGTTGAAGTTATACCCTCAAAGAAAACTATAACACTATACTTAAATTTTGATAAAGCTTTAAGATTTAATGAGTATGAAGAATTTATTCAAAAAAATCAAACTTTTTTTAAATCATTAAACATGATGCCAAAATTTTTTATCACTTATAAAATCAATGAATTTATAGAAGAAGATTTTAATGAATATTTTAAAGGAATAGTAGACAATTTATGCAAACAAATTCCTAGTTTCAATAGTGTATTAGATTATCAAAAACAATTTAAAGAAAATGAATTTATTCTTCTAGTTGATGAGATAAATAATAATATAATTGAACAATGTCAAACAATTAGTTCAACTTTTTTAGAATATTCACTAGATGTTAGTGTTAAACCAAAAGTTTGTGAAAATGTAAAAACTGTTGAACAAATTCAAAAAGAGATAATTGAAAAAGAAAAAGAATCATTATCAAAAAAACAAGAATATGCAAAAGAAACATCAGCAAAAGCAGAAATTGTTTTAAATAATAATAAGGTTAAAACAAACTTAAGAGAAAAATCAAAAATTAATGAAATACCAGTTACACAAGATGATTTATTTATCTATTCAAATAAAGTTGGACAACCAATATTTTTAATAGAAGGAGAAGTCTTTGGTGTAGAGGTTAGAAAATTAAAGAAAGCTTCTTTAGCAACTATTAAATTAACAGATAATAATGATAGCATTGTTGTTAAAAAATGGTTAAGAACAGAAAAAGAAGTAGAAAATTTTAATGAATTTGCCAAAGGAGATATTCTTTTAATTGAAGGAATTGCAGACTATGACACATATGCTCGCAACGTTTTGTTAAATGCTAATAGTATTTCATATGTTGGAAAAAAACAAGAAGATGAAATAATTGACGATGCGCCAATTAAAAGAGTAGAATTACATACTCATACTAAAATGAGTAATTTGGATGGAATAACAACTGCTGAAGATTATATTAGACAGGCTGTAAAATGGGGACATAAAGCTATGGCATTTACTGATCATAATGGTGTATATGCTATTCCTGATATTTACAAAGAATGTAAAAAACTTGATTTTAAACCTATTTATGGTGTTGAAATGAATTATATCGATGACACTATTGATTATAAAATTGCCTTTACAAATGAAGATATTGAATTACGTAAAGCAAGTTATGTTGTATTTGATATCGAGACAACTGGATTTTCACAAGAAAATGATCGATTAATTGAAATAGCCGCTGTAAAGGTTTATCAAGGTGGAATAATCGATACATTCTCAACTTTTATTAATCCTGAAAAAGAAATAAGTTTAAAAATAACTGAAATAACTTCAATAACAAATGAGATGGTAAAAGATGCACCTAAAATAAATGAAGTACTTCCTCAATTTTTAGAATTTTGTAAAGGATGTATCTTAGTTGCCCATAATGCCTCATTTGACGTTGGAATGATTTATGCTAATATGAGAAGATTAAATATTCCTCAATATGAATATCCTGTTATTGATACCTTAAATTTATTAAGAGCAATATATAATAAAGATTTAAAAAAGTTTAACTTAAAAGCTATGGCTAAATATTTTAAAGTTAAACAAGAACATCATCATAGAGCTATTGATGATACAAAGGTAACTGCAGAATGCTTCTTATACATGTTACAAGATATTTATAAAAATCAAATTAATAATTATAATGAAATAAATACTTTAGCTAAAACAGATGAAATGTTTAAATTTGTTATCCCCTCGCATATCAATATTTTAGTGAAAAATCAAACAGGATATAAAAATATGTTTAAAATAATTAGTGATGCGTTAACTGTTCATTGTTATGACGATGGAAGACTTTTAAAAAGTGTTTTAGAAACGCATCGTGAAGGACTTTTAGTCGGAAGTGGTTGTGTTAATGGAGTTGTCTTTGAAAATGCCTTAAACCGCAGTTTAGGTGAGTTAAAAGAGGCAATTTCATATTGTGATTACATTGAAGTACAACCTCCACAAGGATATCTACATTTAATTAACGATATTCCAAATGGAGAAGAGGTTATTCAAAAGACAATCAAGAAGATAATAAGTGTTGCTAAAGAAATGAATAAAATGGTAGTTGCTACATCAGATTGTCATTACTTAAGACCAGCTATGAAAAATTATCGTGATATTTTAATTGGTTCAATGCAAGTTGGTGGAGGGTTACATGACCTAGCAAGATATGAAAAATCACCACATATGCATTTTAGAACAACTAATGAGATGTTAAAGGAATTTTCATTCCTTGAAGATAATGAATTAATTAATGAAATTGTTATTGTAAATACAAACAAAATAGCAGATAGTATTGATAAAATACAATGTTTTTCAAAAGAAATGTATTCACCAAAAGATGATGAATTTAAAGAAAAACTAGGTATTGAAAGTATACCAGAAGAAGTTAGAAGAATAGTTAAATTAAATTGTGAAAAGATGTATGGAACAAATCCACATGAAATTGTTACAAAAAGATTAGATAGAGAGTTAGAATCAATTATATCTAACGGATTTGCTTCAGTATATTATATGTCACATCTATTAGTTACAAAATCATTAGAAGATGGATATTTGGTTGGATCACGAGGATCTGTTGGATCTTCAATAGTTGCAACAATGATGAATATTACTGAGATTAATCCTCTAAGTCCACATTATAGATGTAAAAAATGTCATTTTACTTCTTTTAAAATGAATGAAGAAGAAAAAACAATTTATTATAGTAGCTTAACAAAAGAACAAATGTCTTTCCAAAAAGATTTAGATTTAGTTGAATCAGGATATGATTTACCAGATGCAACATGTCCTATTTGTGGAGAAAAGCTAACAAAAGATGGACATGATATTCCATTTGAAACTTTCTTAGGATTTAATGGAGATAAAGTTCCAGATATTGATTTAAACTTTTCAGGAGAATACCAAGCAATTGCTCATGAATATGTAAGAGATCTACTTGGAAATGATAACGCCTTTAGAGGTGGGACCGTTGGAACAAATGCTGACAAAAATGCTTATGGGTATGTAAAAGCATATATAGAAAAGAAAAACATTAATTTACGTAGTGTTGAAATTGAAAGAATAGCAGAAAAGATTGTTGGAGTAAAACGTTCAACAGGTCAACATCCAGGTGGAATTGTTGTAGTACCAAAACATAAAGATATTTATGATGTTACACCTTTCCAATATCCTGCGGATAATATTGATAATGCATGGCGAACAACTCACTTTGATTATCATGCATTTGAAGATAATTTATTAAAACTGGATATTTTGGGTCATGATGATCCAACGATGATAAAGTTTTTAATGGATTATGTCAATGAACATCAATCTGAATTTTCTTTTGATAATGCACAAGATATTCCAATCGATGATAAAAATGTTTATAGATTGTTTTGTGGAACTGATATAGTTAATATCAAGGAAGATCAAATTGAAAGTAAAGTTGCTTCATTTGCGGTACCAGAGTTTGGTACTAACTTTGTTAGACAAATGTTATCAGATACATTACCCCAATCATTTGCTCAATTAGTAAAAATATCAGGGTTATCACATGGTACTGACGTTTGGTTAAATAATGCACAAGATTTAGTTTTAGGTAAAACGGAACATGGGCCAATTGCATTTAAAGATGTTATTGGTTGTCGTGATGATATCATGGTTTATTTAATTTACCAAGGATTAGAACCATATAAAGCTTTTGAAATTATGGAATTCGTTAGACGTGGAAAACCTAGTAAAGATACAGACAAATGGAATGAATATAAAGATTATATGAGATCAAAAGGTATTAAAGAGTGGTATATATGGTCTTGTGAGCAAATAAAATACATGTTCCCAAAAGCCCATGCTACTGCATATGTTCTTATGGCACTTAGAATTGCTTGGTTTAAAGTATATGCTCCTAAATTATTTTATAGTGCTTATTTTTCAAAGAGAGCTAAAGCTCATCATGTAAGGGCATTTATTGCAGGCCCTTTTGATATAAAGCAAGAAATACAAAATCTTTCAACAAAACCTGATCAAACAGCTAAAGATGAAGATACAATTACATCGCTTCAAGTTGCTCTTGAAATGACATTAAGAGGTATTAAATTTTTACCAGTTGATATAGAAAAATCAGATTCATTAAATTATACAATTGAAGATGAAGGATTAAGAATACCATTTGTTGCTTGTGATGGTTTAGGTGAAGCGGTAGCAATTGATATTGTCGAAAGACGTAAAGAACAAGCATTTACATCAAAAGAAGATATTTTTAAAAGAACACGTTTAAATAAAACTTTATTTGAAGAATTTGAAAAGATGGGTGCCTTTAAGGATTTATCTGATAAAGATAAAGAAGAAGAACTAGGAATCTTTGCTTTTGTTGATTAAACGTATATAATTTTAATTATGTGAAATTATATTAAATGAAGATTTTAATTGTTATAGAAATTTTATTATGCTATAATTTTTTAAAAAGGGAGGAACTTATATGAGACAAAGTCCATTATTTAGTACAATTGATACTTCATATGCAGCACAAAGTACTGCTACATATAGAGGAGTTACATTAAAAACAATTACATTATTAGCTATTACAGCTTTATTTGCTGTGATAACAGCTATATCTTTACCACAAATTACTAATATGGGAGGATTAATAAGCGCCCTAATTGCATCTTCAATTATTGGATTTATTTCAGTTATTGTTGGTAGAACAAGTGTAAGAGCCGCAAAATATTGTGGCGTTATTTATTCAGCATGTCAAGGATTGTTCCTTGGGACAATGACAGCTATACTTGAAGTAAGCTTTCCAGGTATTTCTCTAATTGCAATTTTTTCTACATTAATCATCTTTGGAGTAATGTTAGTATTATTTGCAACAGGAGTAATTAGATATGGTAGCTTCTTAAGAAAAGTTTGCATATCAATGGGAATTGCTGCGTTATTATTAGTTTTATTTATTTCTATTGTATATACATTAATTCCAGGATTAGCTAATAATTTTGGAGCATTAATAGCAATTGAAGGATTTTTATTAGTTTACGGAGCCATTACATTATCTATGAACTTTGCAGAAGTTCAATATTTAGTTGAAAGTGGATTTGATGAACAACATGAGTGGACAGCTGCTTTAGGCTTAATGGTAAGCATTATATATATTTATGTAGAAGTATTAAGACTTGCCGCAATCATTTTAGCAAACAAAGATTAAAATAAGTAAATAGCACATACAAAATCTCCTCTTTGAAATATACTAGTTATTGTAAGGAGGAGATTTTTAAATGAATTTTAATGGAAACTTTATGCCAACATGCGATGGCATGAATACAATGAACCATGGAAACAATTGCGGATGCGGATGTTGTCAATTACCAGCTGCTTGCCCTACATATACTTGCTGTAACAATACAGTAAATAAATGCACAGTACAAGATTTTCCACACTACTCAAATTATCATACAAATGTAGTAAATACACATATTCGTCGTCATGTAAATATTCCACAATATACAACGACAGAAACTGAACAATTCGTAGATCAATTTGTTCAAGAACAACCAGTGTATTATCCAACTCAATATATTGCACAACCAATGCCACAACCAATGCCAATGCCGTATCCAATGAATACAGTACCTTTTGATCAAACAAATACAGTACCTTTTATTACACAAGGAGTACCGTTTAATCAAATGGGAACAAATACAGTACCATTTAATCAACCAAATGTACCATATACTGGAAACGTACCTTTCACTGGAACAACACCATTTAGTTTTTAAATTCTCGCAAGCCAAAGGCTTGTTTTTTTATTTTTATGATATAATAAACCAGAGGTGAATTTAATGAATAATTTTAAATACTATACACCAACAAAAGTCTTTTTTGGCAAAGATGAAGAAAAAAGAGTTGGAGAAATAATTAAAAGTTTTAATTTAAAAAAAGTATTAGTTCATTTTGGACAAGTTAGTGTTATAAAAAGTGGATTATTAGAAATAGTTCTAAATAGTTTAAAAGAAAATAATATTGAATATATTACACTTGGAGGAGTAGAACCAAATCCAAAACTAAGTATGGTTTTAGAGGGAATAAAAATCTGCAAGAAAAATAAAATCGACTTAATATTAGCGGTAGGTGGTGGATCAGTTATTGATTCAGCAAAATCTATTGCTCATGGTTCTAAAACAGATACTAACCCATGGAAGTTTAATACTAAAGAGGTAGAAGTGATAGACTCTCTTCCAGTAGGATGTATTTTAACATTATCTGCCGCCGGAAGTGAAATGAGTCAATCTTGTGTAATTTCGAATGAAGAAACATTAGAAAAAAGAGGATTTAACAGTGAATTTAATCGACCATTATTTGCAATTGAAAATCCAGAATTAACATATAGTGTTTCACCATTTCAAACAGGTTGTGGCATTGTAGATATCATGATGCATACTTTAGAGAGATATTTTGCTAAATGTGATGAGTTAATCATAAGTGATTACTTTGCTGAAGGACTTGTAAAAGCAACAATGAAAGCAGGAACTGAAGCATTAAAAAATCCAAATGATTTTAATGCAAGAGGAACTTTAATGTGGGCGTCAAGTTTATCACATAATGACATCACAGGTGTAGGTAGGCCAACGGAAATGCCTGTACATCAAATTGAACATGAAATAAGTGGTATGTTTGATTTTGTTGCGCATGGCACTGGTTTGTCGGCAATCTATTGTTCTTGGGCTAGATTTGTGTACAAAGAAAATATTGCAAGATTTGCAAGATTTGCATATGAAGTCTTTGATGTTGATAAAACATTATCAAAAGAAGAAGCATCAATAAAAGGAATTGATTTAATCGAAGAATATTTTAAATCTATTCAGATGCCAACATCATTGACTCAATTAAATATTCCAACAGATGATAAAACCTTAGAAACCTTAGCAAATAATTTTACATTTAAAGGTACTAGAGTAATAAATGATTTCAAGAAAATTGGATATGAAGAAGCATTACAAATTTTAAAATTGGCAAAATAAAAAAGAATTTTTAAGTCTTTTTTTAATTATAAAGTAAGTTTACATACAAATCTAATGATACATCACCGTCATAACAATAATAAATAGGTTGCCCTTCAAATTTGTTTATACAATCTATCTTTTCGATATTTAAATAATTTAAAATAGAACTAATCATTATTTCTTCAATTTGTTGATTTAATGAAACAATTTCAGAAATATATTTACTATCAGTAAATGAAAAAGCATAACTAATTAATTTATTGTTTTCAATCAAACCAAATACTCTTCCACCACATTTTTCAAACTCACTAAAAACATTTTTATAAAAATCTTTATCTCTAATGATATTATTTGGAAATATTTCATTATATAAATCATTTATTTGTTCAGCATAGGACACATCTAATTCAATAATTCTTGCGTAATTATTTGTTTTTGTAAAAGTTTTCTTATAACCTAAAATATTTTTTTTGAATCCTAATTTTTCATAAAAATTTATTAGGTCTTCATTTTCTGGAATTAAAATATTATTATTAGACTTTATATAACTAATTAATTTTGACATTAAACCTTGATTTCTAAAATTTGAATTTGTCGCAAGTCCGTATAAATATCTAACATTTTTACCTTCTGAAGTTTTAAAGTCAAATATTCTCGCCATTGAAACAACTTTATTATCTATTGTTGTAAGATAAGTATTCTCTTTTTCATAAAGATTTTCAAAATACCAATGTGAAAAAGAAATATCTTCAAAAGATGAGTTCCACAAATTTTTAACTTGATCTAAATAAATATCACTAGCTTTAGATATTTCTAGATAGTTTAAATATGCATTATAGTTATAGCCCATTTTTTCAGGATTATAAGATTGCTTTGCCTTCCTAATTCCTGGAACTCCTAAATCTTCCTCACGATTAATATACATGACATCTTCACATTCATGATTTGCAAATAGGAAGTTAATCATTTGATAACTACCTGCAATATCATACCTGCCTTTTTCAAAATGGGTAATCATTTGATTATCCATTTTAGTACCAAGTGAAAAAGCAATAATTTCATTATCTATTTTTATTATACCACCGTGTGCTTCTAAGATTTCTTTATTATCTAGTAATGTTTTTATTGCATTAATTTCATAATTTAATGTTAATAAATCCTCGTGAATATTTTGATTTTTCCATTCATCAATAAAATTAATAATTTCCTTAGCATTTGCATCATTTAATTGTTCATAAGTATATCTGCCTAAATATTCATTTTTAAAATGATTAACAAAATTTCTTTTGTTCTTTAAAGATTTTCCACTTAAAGTTTTCAAATCTTCTTTTAAATAAATATAATCAGCATTATCTATAATATTTTCATAAACAAATTTATTAGGAAATATATCACTAAGCATCTCTTTTTGAAATGGTTCAAGACATGAAAATATTAATTGCATATTATTATTTTTACAATATTCTTCAAGTATTAAAACATTCTCTTTTAAATTACTTTTGCAAATAGGAAGATAAAAGAGTTGTTTTTTTTCTTCAGGAGCATATAATTTAACAAAAAGAGCATCATTATAAAAACATAATTGCACATCATAATAATCCTTCCACATATATAAAACATTAAAGGAATAATCGCAAATAGTAAAATCAAAAAAAGAAGTATAGCTATTATATTTATATTTATCATTAATATTAATTGTCGTAAAATTCAACATTATTTAAGTCACCTTGTCAATCTTTCAATATTATACCACTAATTTAAAAAAAGTTGTACTTATAAGTTGTTTTTTGTTTTAAAATAGATTAAAATATATATTGATATATTCATAAAATATTCACAATTAAAAATAATGGTGAGTTATAATAGATTTATGAAGAATTAGGAGTGAGTTTATGTTAAACTATTTATTATTTATTATCGTAATTGTATTAACAGCAATCTATGCAAGAAGATATAATTTCATACACGGAATTATTTCATTTTTCTTTTTTGCTTCAATATTAGTTGGAGCTTCAGTATTAATGTCTAAAATTTCAATGTTATCTTCATTTTTAAATACTTATCAACCAATGAGTGATTTAGTAGAAGTATCATTTGTAAAACCTTTAAAAGACTTTATTAATGTTGCTCAACCATCATTTGTATTAACTGATTTATATTTCTACGGAGGGATATCAGCATTATTTGTAGTATCACAAATATTTGCTACGATTATTAGAAACCATAGAAAAAATAAAGCAGAAAATTCATTTGGAAGCAAAAAATATCGTAAATACTAATTACTAATGAGAAATGGAAACATTTCTCATTTTAAATATTAAGGAGACTATATGGATAACTGTATATTTTGTAAAATAATAAAAAAAGAAATACCTTCAAAAATTATATATGAGGATGAATATACTTTAGCATTCTTAGATATTGCTAAAGATGTTATAGGTCATACATTAGTAATACCTAAAAAACATATAACAAATATACTTGATTGTGATAATGAAACATTAAATCATGTTATGAATGCTGTTAAACTTATAAGTAAACATTATGTAACTAATTGCGGCTATGAGGGAATTAATATTTTGAATGCCAATGACATATCAGCAGGTCAAAGTGTGTTTCACTTACATTTTCATATAATTCCACGTAAGAGTAATGACAATATTGATGCATGGCCTCACTTTAATGGTTCAGACATGAATTTAGATGAAATATTAGAACAATTAAAAATAAAATAAACTTGTCATATAAAACAATTTATTATATAATATATTAGAAATCGTTGATAAAGAATAGTAGTTAACAATTGATTATTTTAGAGAGAGAATAGTATGGTGAAATATTCTTATATATCTAGTTAATGAATTCACTTTTGAGAGATGCTAATCACATCCGTTTACTCGCGTTAAGAGTTTTGAGTGCTAGATAATTCTAGAACTAAGGTGGTACCGCGATCATTCGTCCTTATATTTTTAAGGGCGATTTTTTTATTTTTAGGAGGAGAAAATATGAATCAAAAAGAACAATTAGAAAAAGTTGTTATAGAAGCTAGATTAGAAGTTGATAATATTAATGATTTAGTTACTTTACAACAACAAAAAGCTGTATATTTAGGTAAAAAAGGACCAATTGCTGAAATAATGGCTAACATGAGAGAATTAAGTATTGAAGAAAAGAAAGAGATAGGAAGTTTATCTAATCAAGCTAAAGTAGAATTAGAGAATCTATTTGAAACAAGAAAAAACATTATTGAACATAGAATCATTAATGAAAAATTAGCTAATGAAAAGATTGACGTTACATTACCAGGGATTGATTTAGGATGTGGAACTATTCATCCACTTAATCAAACAATAATTGAATTAGAAGATTTATTTATTGGTATGGGATATGAAGTTTGTGAAGGTCCAGAAGTTGAAACTGATGAATATTGTTTCGAAAAGTTAAATTTACCTAAAGGTCATCCAGCAAGAGATATGCAAGATACTTTCTATATTGATATGGAAAATTTACTTAGAAGTCAGACTTCTCCTGTTCAAGTAAGAACAATGGAAGAAAGAAAAGGAGCACCTATTAAAATAGTTTGTCCTGGTAAAGTATATCGTCGTGATGAAGATGATGCGACACATTCACATCAATTTATGCAATTAGAAGGTTTAGTATTAGGTAAAAATATTACTTTAGCAAACCTTAAAGGCGCGTTATTAGAAATGGCTAGAAAAATGTTTGGAGAAGAAAGAGAAATTCGTTTAAGACCATCATTTTTCCCATTTACAGAACCAAGTGTAGAAGTTGATGTTACTTGTTCAAAATGTGGTGGAAAAGGTTGTCCAATGTGTAAACATACAGGTTGGATTGAGGTTTTAGGTGCTGGAATGGTTAATAATCATGTTTTAGAAATGTCTGGTTATGATCCAAAAGAAATTCAAGGCTTTGCTTTTGGTATGGGTATTGAACGTATTGCAATGCTTAAAAATGGTATTGATGATATTAGAAATTTTTATATTAATGATTTAAGATTTTTAAAACAATTCAAGGAGGGAAAATAAAATGAAAGTATCATATAATTGGTTAAAAGATTATTTAGATTTAAGTAATGTTTCCCATGATGAATTATTCAAAGAAATATCTTTTCACATAAATGAGATAGAAACATATAAAAAGATGATTAATGCTACTAACTTAATGATAGGTGAAGTACTAGAATGTGTAGATCATCCAGATAGTGATCACCTACATGTTTGCCAAGTAAAATTAAAAGATGGTATTAGTCAAATTGTATGTGGTGCACCAAATGTAGGCATAGGACAAAAAGTTATAGTTGCCCTACCTGGAGCCGAACTTCCTGGTGATTTTAAGATTAAAGCCGCTAAAGTTAGAGGAGTAGAATCTAATGGAATGATTTGCTCGCTACAAGAATTAGGGTTTGAAGAAAAATATGTACCTGAACAATTTAAGGATGGAATTTATATTTTAGATAATGATGCAATTATTGGTAATGATCCACTTGAATATTTATCATTAGATGATTACATTATTGATTTAGAATTAACTTCTAACAGAAGCGACTTATTAAGTGTTGAGGGTGTCGCTTATGATATTGGTGCTGTCTTAAACCAACAAATTTCACCAGTATTACCTATTGTTAAAGAAGATACAGAAGCTAATCCAGTAAGTGTGGAAATTAAAACACCATATTGTCATAAGTATTATGCTAGATATGTAAAAAATGTTGTTATTAAAGATTCACCTTGGTGGTTAAAAGCAAGACTTATTGCTAGCGGTATTAGACCGATTAATAATGTTGTTGACGTTACTAATTATGTAATGTTAGAGTTAGGTCAGCCACTACACGCCTTTGATGCGGATAAATTAGGAAATAAGATTGTTGTTAGAAATGCTTTAGAAAACGAAACAATTGTTACTTTAGATAATATTGAAAGAAAGTTATCTACTGAAGATGTTGTTATAACTAATGGTAAAGATGCTTTATGTGTTGCTGGTGTTATGGGTGGTGCTTCAACTGAAGTAACAAGCACAACTAAAAATATTGTTTTAGAGTCAGCTTATTTTGATCCACGTAGTGTTCGTAAAACTTCATCTAAATTAGGATTAAAGAGCGAATCATCAACTCGCTTTGAAAGAAAAGTTGATATTAATAGAATTGAAGTAGCGTTAGATAGAGCGGCACAGTTGTTACAAGGATTAGCTGATGCGACTATTTTAAAAGGTGTTAATGGAATACAAACAGTAAAATATGAGCCACAATATGTAAATATTACAACAACTAAGATTAATAATGTTTTAGGAACGAATTTAAGTGATGAACAAATTAGTGATATTTTTACAAGACTACAATATTCATATGAAGTTAAAAATAATGAATATATTATAACGATTCCATCTAGACGTATGGATTTAGAAGCTAGTTATCAAGATATTATTGAAGATGTTGTTCGCATTTATGGTTACAATAGTGTACCAACAGTTATTGCTCCAACTAGCGATAGAGGAAGATTAACTGATAAACAAAAGAATATTCGTAATATTAGAGTAATGTTAGCTAATATGGGATTAAATGAAAGTGTAACTTATAGTTTAATCAACAAAAATAATTTAAATGATTTTACATTAGGAAGCGATCCTGAAGTAGCTTTATTAATGCCAATGAGTGAAGATAAAGCAGTTATGCGTCAAAGTTTATTAAATGGTGTTATTGAAGCAGTAGCTTATAATAAAGCAAGACGTATTGATGATGTAGCTATATTTGAAATTGGGAAAAAATACTCAGTTGGTAAAGAAACATTATTATTAAGTGGAGCTCTAACTGGTCTATTCACAAAGAGTTTATGGCAAGGTCAAAAACAAAAAGTTGATTTTTATGTAGTTAAAGGAATTTTAGAAAAATTATTTAACCACTTAAATGTTAATGTTGAGTTTGTTTCAACAAGTGAAGCGAATAAAAATTTCCATCCAGGAAGAACGGCTTTAATTAAATTAAATGATAAAGTAGTTGGTGTATTAGCAAATCTACATCCTAAATATGCTAAAGAAAATAGTCTAGGAGATACATATGTTTTTGAACTTGACTTAGATGCTATATTAGATAGTAAAGTAAATACATTTAAATATGAACCTATTTGTAAATATCCTTCAGTTACGAGAGATTTAGCAATAGTAGTTAAAAAAGAAGTTGAAGCAGGAGAAATTATAAAAGTAATTAAACAAACTGCAAGAAAATATTTAATTGATTTAGAGGTATTTGATTTATATGTAGGTGAAAATGTTAATGCTGATGAAAAATCATTAGCAATTAAATTAACTTTTCAAGATAGTACAAAGACATTAGAAACTGCGGATGTTGATAAAGTTATATCTAGTATTTTAAATAGATTAGACTTTAATTTAAAAGCAAGATTAAGATAAATTTAAAGGGCTAAAAATTAGCCCTTTTTATAGTTATTATAGATACTTATTTATTAATAGAAATAACAAGGAATTATATCGAAAACAATTGGTTATTTAATTAATGTTTGATATAATAAAAAGTATGAGTTTTAGTTTATTTTTAAAATCAATTAATTAAAAAGTTTTAATTACTTTTTAATCTCATATAAATTATTTTTGGAGGGTTTTTGAATGAAGATTTTAGAAACATTAAAAGATGTCTTTAAATCATCTTTACCATTATTGGTTGTAATAATTATTGTAAATATTATTTCACCAATGTCAGTAGAGGGTTTAGTAAAAGTAGCAGTAGGATATTTTCTAGTTGTCCTTGGACAAACGTTATTTTTAATGGGATTAGAAAGTAGTATTGTTCCTATTGGGAAACTAGTGGGGAACTCATTAATAAAGTTAAAGAAACCAGCATTTATCATTATGTTTGGATTGTTATTTGGTGTTTTAGCGACTGTTGCTGAACCAGCATTATCAGTTTTAGCAACCCAAGTTAATTCAATAAATACAGATATCAATCATACATTCTTTTTATGGTTACTTGGGAGTGGAATTGGTGTTGGAGTAGGATTTTCTTTATACCGTGTAATGAAAGATTTAAATATAAAGATAGTTTTCTTTGTAATTTATATTTTAATATTTATTGTGGTATTTTTTGTTCCCGAACAATATAGAGCTTTAGCATTTGATGCAAGTGGAGCAACAACAGGAGACGTATCAGTACCATTTATTTTAGCTTTAGGTGTTGGTGTATCAACAACAATGAGTAAAAGTAAAACAAATGATGAAAGCTTTGGAATTATCGGTATTGCTTCAGTTGGACCAATTATTGCGGTATTTATATATGGTCTTATTTTAGGAAATAATAATAGTTTAAATCCATATACTGCAGGTCAAAGTGAAACAATATTAAGTATTACTTTGAATAATTTAAGTGGTGTTGCATTAGCCATAATACCAATAATTATAGTGTTTTTAATATTTCAATTTATCTTTTTGAAATTACCTAAAAAAAGAATAATTGGATTATTGCTTGGTAGCTTAGTTGTTTATGTTGGATTATTTGTATTCTTATTTGGAATTGATTTAGGATTTGCTTTTGCTGGAAAACATATCGGAGATAGCTTTACCAATCCTCTTAGACCAGGATGGTTTAAATGGATTTTACTTGTAGTATGTTTCATATTAGGATTTGCCATAACATTAACCGAACCAGGAGTAACAGTTTTAGCTGAACAAGTTGAAGAAGTTACAAACGGTCATATTAGTAAAAAAATAATAAGAATTACACTTGCAATAGGAATTGGTTTTGCCGGATTACTTTCTATTTTAAAAATATTAATTGATGTAAATATATTATGGCTATTAGTTCCACTATATGTAATAGCGCTAGTACTTTTATTTGTTACTCCTAAGTTATTCGTAGGATTAGCGTATGACTCAGGTGGAGTTAGTGGTGGTGCTATAACTTCAGCCTTCTTAACACCTCTTACATTAGGGGTAAGCCAAACTTTAGGTCAAGAAATATTAACTTCAGGTTTTGGAATGATTGCATTTATATCAGTTACACCTTTAATCGCAATTCAAATATTAGGTATTATTTATAATATTAAAATTAAAAGTATGGAAAATAATGAAGTATCAATGTCTAATGAACTTGGACAATTTATCATTAATAATCCAGAATTTGAAAATGTCATTGTAGGACATAATACTTTGGAGGAATCAAATGAATAAACAAATTGTATTTATGTGTGTCATTGCTGATAGAAAGCAAAAGGATGAAATAATTTCAGAATTAGCTGATAATGGAACTATGGCTATTGACTATTTATTTGGAATGGGAAGTTTTGAAAAACAAAAATTAATGAATGTTTTAGGATTTGTATCTGAAAAAGAAAAAATAGTTATAAATGGAATTAATACTAAAGAAAAAAGTGATTTGATTATTGAAATTTTAAATAAAAAATTTAACTTTGAAAAACACAATTCGGGAATTGCTTTTACAATTCCAATTGAGAAAGTTGCATATTAGGTAGGAGAAAACTATGACAAATAATGAGAATATTAAAGCATTAATTATAATTGTAAATGCTGGATTTAGCGATGAAGCAATGGATGTTGCAAGAAAATGTGGAGCTACAGGTGGAACTATTTTAAACGCCAGAGGAACAAATAATTCTAGTAAATCTTTTTTAGGTGTACATGTTGCTCCAGAAAAAGAAATGATTATTAGTGTTGTAACAGAAGAAGTTTCAAATAAAATTATTAATGAAATATCTAATGGAGAAAGTCTAAAATTAGCTAATGGTATTTGTTTTTGTATGCCAATAGATAATGTAACATCAATTAATAAATTAGCATAACAAATTAAGGGTTGTTTTGACAATCCTTTTTTATAGAAAAAGGGTGAAAAAATGAAATTTGCATTAGCATCAAAAAAATTTATAAATAATGATATTATATATAATTTAAATTGTATTTTAGAAAGTATGAAAGAAGCTAAAACTAATAATGCGAGATTTATATGCTTTGGAGAAACTTTTTTGCAAGGATTTGATTCGTTGTCATGGAACTATGAAAATGATAAAAATATAGCTATATCACAAAATGATGATATCATTAAGACAATAATCAATGAATCTATAAATTTAGGTATAGGAGTTATGTTTGGTTATATTGAAAAAGAAGATGAATTCTTGTATTCAAGTTATTTAATAATTGACAAAAATGTAAAATATAATTACCGTAGAATAACAAAAGGATGGAAAGAATACTCAATAACTGATCATCATTATAAAGAGGGAAATGTAGTAGAAAAAATTACTATTGATAACTTAGATATAGTTATAGCTTTATGTGGCGATTTATGGGACAAAACAAATGAATTTAAAATATTAAAAGATCTTTTAATATGGCCGATATACGTTAATTATAGTATTGATAATTGGAATAATTCTCTTTTAGATGAGTATTTATTAAAAGCTCAAGAGGTTTCTAAAAAGACTTTATTGATAAATTCATTTTCAAATAACCCAGATGCCTTTGGTGGAAGTTATTATTTTAATAGCGGAAATATAGAAAAATCTTTAGATATGGGCATTGATGGAATATTATATGTAAATATAGAAAAATAAACCTTATTCGTAAGGTTTTTTTCTTTGTGAAGTTAATAATTTGTGATATAATTACATGGTAAACGAGGCGACGATATGAATATTTATGGGTTAACAATAAAGCAATTAGAAGAATATATGGTATCAAAGGGTGACAAGCCTTTTAGGTCAAAACAAATATATGAATGGTTATATCGTTATCAAGTACGTAACTTTAATGAAATGACTAATATAAGTAAAAATTTTATTAAAACATTAGAAGAAGAGTTTTCTTTAGATTTGTTAGAAGTTGTGTCACATCAAACAAGTAGTGATGGAACAAATAAATTTTTATTAAGATTAAAAGACGGTAATTTAATTGAAACAGTATTAATGAATCATGAATACGGTCAATCCTTAT
>JAVBOS010000076.1:0-7699 GCA_031550255.1 Anaeroplasmataceae bacterium
ATAGGTGATTATATGGCAAAGAAAAAAACAATTAAATTATCTAAAAATATGAATTTATTAATAAGTTCAATTATATTTGGGGCTGCATTAGGATATTTTTTAGTGTGGTATCTATTTATAAATGGAATTATAGGATAAGGAGTATTGAAGATGACAGAACAAAATATTTATATTGTTAGTAAAAATGATAACAATAAATGGCAAGTGAAAAAAGAAGGCTCAACAAGAGCTTTAAAATTATTTGATAATAAAGAAGATGCTGTTACTTTTGCAAAAGAAACAGCGAAAAATCAAAAAGCTACATTTAAAATTTTAGATGATGAAGTAGTTAAAAGTCAAAAAACAAGCAAAATGACAAATGAAAAGCTTGTAGAAGTAAAACAACCAAAGAAAAAAGGTTTTAAAAAGGTTTTTATTATAATATTAGGATTATTAATAGGTATTGGTGCTGGTGCGGTATCTGCAGTCTATGAACATAATAGCTTATATAGTGATTTTGATGAGAACAATAATGTTCCTGGTGTTGTTACTAATAGTAATTTGTCAATTCACTTCTTACAACTAGGAAATAAATATACAGGAGATTCTATATTTATTAAAGCTGGAGAAACTGATATTTTAATTGATGCTGGTAGTAGAAAAAATAGTGCTGGTGCGATTAAAAGTTATGTTGATCAATACTGTACTGATGGTATCTTAGAATATGTAATTGCAACTCATGCTGACCAAGATCATATTTCAGGATTTGTTGGGACAACTAAGATTCCAGGTATTTTAAAAGCTTATACGGCAAAAACAATTATTAAATATGCAAAAACTAATAGTACTTCAGCAACTAAAACAAGTTTTGAAAATCTTGTTAATGATGAAGTTAAAAGTGAAGGCGCTGTGGTTTATTCGGCATTAGATTGTTATAATGAGACAAATGGTGCTAAGAAGACATTTGAAATAGCTGCTGGTATAACAATGACAATTTTATATAATTATTATTATGATCATACTACTTCAGATGAAAATAATAATTCGGTATGTTTAATGATTAATGACGGACAAAACAATTATTTATTCACGGGAGATTTAGAAAAAGAAGGTGAAGAAAAACTAGTAGAACATAATACTTTACCTACGGTTAAACTATTTAAAGCCGGTCATCATGGTAGTAAAACGTCAAGTACTGAAGCACTTTTAAGTGTTATAAAACCTGAAATTGTAACTGTATGTTGCTCAACTGGTTCTGATGAATATACTGATAATATTTTAAATATGTTTCCAACTCAAGATTTTGTTACTCGTGTTAAAAAATATACTGAAAAAATATATGTAACAACTATTATTTCTGATAATAGTAATGGTTATGAACCATTAAATGGAACGATTGTAATATCTTTAATTGATGGAGAAGTTGTTGTTAATTGTTCTAACAATAATACTTACTTTAAAGATACACAATGGTTTAAGCAAAATAGAACTTGGTAAATAAAAAAAGAAATAGTTTTCTATTTCTTTTTTTATGCTATAATATTTTTGAAATAGGGGTGTTTGAAATGAAAAAAATAATTTTCTTATTTATATTTTTAACTTTTTTTATTACAAGTTGTGATTTTGTATCACCACCTGCTGATAATAATAATAATAATAATGATCCGGCTATAGTTTTTGCAAAAGAACAAAAATCAGCTACATCAGAAATTGAGAACTACATTAATTTAAATGGATATTCTAATGAACTTGCTGATGAAGTAAGAGCTATTATAATAGCAGCTGTAAATGAAATTGATAAAGCAACATCAAAAGAAGAACTAACAGATATTATCACAAATGCAAAGTTAGCAATTGAAAATAAAATTAATCCTCCAGTGGATTTAACTAATGATAGAGTTTTAGCAAAAACTACATTAAGAGATTATAAGGATTTCACAAAATATACAAAAGACAATCAAGACAAATTAGAAGCAGCTATTACTGCCGGAAGTACTGCAATAGACAAAGCTAAGAGTGTAGCTGAAATAAATGAGGCTGTAGCAAATGCTAAATTAGCAATGAATGCAATTGAAATTGATTTAACAAATGATAAGTTGACTGCAAAAACTACATTAAGAGATTATAAAGATTTTACTAAATATACAGTTGAAAATCAGACATTATTACAAAATGCAATTACTATAGGTAATAATGCAATAGATGCAGCTAAGAGTGTAGATGAAATAAATACAGCTGTAGCAAATGCTAAAACAGCCATGGATGCTGTTCAAAAAATAGTTAATTATACGAATATATCAGTGACTGTAACTCCTTATTTAGAAGGTTTAACAGTTCTATGGGCAGATAGCGCAAAAACAAACTATGAAGTTTATTATAAAAAGACATCAACTTCTTCGTATACAAAAGTAGACGGTGAGTTAATTAAAGTAGATGGTTCTAATATTGTTTGTAATATTGTCGGTCTTGAAAAAGGCAATTATGATGTTAAGGTAGTAAATGAACAAAAAGTTAAAGAAGGAATACAATCAAATGTTACTATTAATGCATTTGATAGATCTGGTTATGCACATTTTGGATATTCTAGTGGTATAGGTGCTTATAATGATAATGGTACTTTAAAAGATAATACTGCGGTTATTTATGTAAGTAATGCTACTAAAAATACTGTGACTTATAAAGGTTATACAGGAATTGCACAAATATTACAAAATGCTTCAACATATAGTGTTCCTTTAAATGTTAGAATATTAGATAAAATAACTACAGCACAATATAAACCTAAAACATCACCTGCTAGACTTTCATCTGAAACTTGGGATACAGCTAGAACAACAGAATACTTCACAAATACATTGGAAAGTACAGATGTTATAAAAAATATTCGTAACGAATATAAACAATCTACTAAAACAACTTCATATAATGGTAAAAGTTACTATGATGATGACTCTGTTTTTAATATGATTGAGATAAAAAATGCTAAAAATATTACTGTTGAAGGAATTGGTAAGAATGCTGAATTATTTCAGTGGGGATTAAATTTTGCTTCATGTAATAGTGTTGAAGTTAGAAATTTAACATTTACTGATTATCCAGAAGATGCATGTGCAGTTACTGGTGGGAATCAAAACGATGCTTCAGGTTATGGAAATTTCTTTATTCATCATAATGTTTTTAATAAAGGAAAAAATAACTGGGATTTAACGGTTGAAAAAGATAAAGGTTCTGGTGATGGCGCTACTGATATTAGCTATGTACATAATGTTACATTATCATATAATACATATAATAGTTGTAAGAAAACGGGATTAGTTGGAGGTAGCGATAATACAGACCAATATAATTATACTTTCCATCATAATTATTATAATCAACCAGGATCAAGATTACCATTAGCTAGAAATGCAAATATGCATATGTATAATAATTATTATTATAAGGCTGGAACGTGCCAAGATATCAGAATGAATGCATATGTTTTGAGTGAAGCCAATTATTTTGAGGGATCATCAATTATGAAAACTTTATATATATCAAGCAGTTATCCAAATGCAAGAATAAAATCATTTAATGATGTTTTTAGTGGTGGATGCCATAAAATGAATGGAACTATAGTTACATCAAGAGAACAAATAGTTAGTAATAGTAACGCAATGGGTAATTTCGATACTGATAGTACTAAATTTTATTATGATAGTATTAATAAAAAATCAAATGTAACATATTTAACAACTGCAGAACAAGCTAAAACTGATGCTTTAGTATTAAGTGGTTTAACAGTAAAATAATAAATTTAACGCTTATCACATTGATAGGCGTTTTTATATATTGTTTTTCATTATCGTTTAGAATATAATCTAGTGGGTGATTTAAATGACAACACTAATTATAGCAATTTTAACAATATTATCTTTAATATTTTGTATAATAAAATATCCAAGTATTAACATAAAAAATAAAAATATTTCTACTTTTTGGATAGTAGTATTAATAGGGGCTTTATTTCTTATTATCTTTAAACAAGTAGGAATAAAAGAGATATTTGAATTAACAAAAAAAGAAATAGTTAATCCAATTGAAATTTTAATTTTATTTATATCTGTAACGCTTATTTCAATTGTTTTAGATGAAGTAGGATTCTTTACCTTATTAGCTAATAAAACGGCTTTAAAGGCTAATGGAAGTCAAATTAAACTATTTTTATTTTTATATTTCTTAGTAGCGATTCTTACAGTATTTGCTTCTAATGATATAATCATTTTAACTTTTACACCATTTATTTGTGCTTTTGCTAGGAAAACAAAGATTAATCCTATTCCTTATTTAATTGCTGAGTTTGTTGCGGCTAACACATGGAGTACAATGCTAGTAATTGGTAATCCAACAAATATATTTTTATCATTAACATATGGAATTGATTTTTTTGAATTTTTTAAAGTAATGTTTTTCCCGTCACTTATTTCTGGGTTAGTTGCTTTATTAGTTTTATATGTGATCTTTCGAAAACAACTTAAAGAAAAAATGCAATTAGTTCAAACAGAAGAATTGAAGATTAATAAACCTATTATGATAATTTCTTTAATTCATTTAATTGTATGTACTATATTACTAGCAATATCTAGTTTTATAAATTTAGAAATGTGGATTATTTGCTTGGTAATTGCTATTAGTATTTCTTTAATATTACTAATAATTAATAGAAAGATATTGTTAAACTCATTAAAAAGAGCGCCTTGGGATTTAATACCATTTATTTTATCAATGTTTGTTATTGTATTAACATTAGACAAACATGGTTTTACAAAACAAATTGGTGATTTATTATTAAATTTAACAAGCAAAAATGAAATATTAAATGTTTTAGTATATGGTTTTGTTTCTATATTTGCTGATAATTTAATAAATAATATTCCAATGAGTTTGGCTGCAATAAAAGTATTACAAAATGCCGATATATCTTCTATTTATGCTGTAATTATTGGGTCGAATTTAGGAGCATACTTAACACCTATTGGGGCTTTGGCAGGTATTATGTGGATGAATATATTGAAAAAGGAAGATATAAAATTATCTTTTGTTGGTTTTATTAAATATGGTATTATTATGGTTCCATTTGTAGCTTTAGCTAGTTTACTTACTTTACTAATTACTTTGTAAAAGAGGTCTTTGTTTTGTAAGTATATATATATAAGTATTAAAATAATGCGTATTTTTGTAAACGCTTTATTTTTTTGCTAGACATCTGCGCAAAAAAGAGATATAATGCTTTTGTAATAAAAAAGAAATGGAAGGGAATAAAATGAGAAAAAATTTATTAATAGTTTTATTTATAGTTTTATCATTATTTACTTTTACTTCATGTAAAGATGATAAAGGTGAAATTAAAGCTAAGACGTATTATGCTTCTCCAGATGGATTGAAGAGTAATTCTGGAACTAAGCAATCACCTCTTAATATTAATGAGGCAATGGAAAAATTAAATACAGGTGATACACTTTATTTGTTGCCTGGAACTTATGTAACTAAAATAAGAGCTACATTAGCAAACAATGGAACAAAAGAACATCCAATTACTATTAGAACTGAAAATGATACAGATTTTGTAGAAATTGACTTCTCAGAAATGGCATTTAATGATTCTAATCGTGGTATACAAATAAATGGTAGTCACTATTATGTTAGAGGTATTAACATTAAGGGCGCAGGCGATAATGGTATGTACATTGCTGGAAGCTATAATACTATAGAAAATTGTGAATTTTATAATAATCGTGACTCGGGATTACAATTAGGGCGTGCTGCTGGGACATTAACTAATATTAATGATTGGCCAAGTAATAACCTAATTAAAAACTGTACATCATATAACAATCATGATGATGTTACATTAGGAGAAAATGCGGATGGTTTTGCTGCTAAATTAACTGTTGGGCATAATAACGTATTTGATGGATGTATTGCTTATCGTAATAGTGATGATGGATGGGACTTATATGCTAAAGAAGATAGTGGTAATATAGGAACTGTTATTATTTATAATTGTGTTGCATTTGAAAATGGGTTCTTACTTGATGGATCAACTACTCAAAATGGAGATGGTAACGGATTTAAATTGGGTGGAAGTGTCATGAAGGGTGATGTTTACATGTATAACTGTGCTGCTTGGAATAACAAGATGAGTGGTGTATGTGATAACTCTAACCCAGGTGTATTATCTGTTAATAATACTACCGCATTCAATAACTCAGTAAAAATATCAAATAAGCAAATCGTTGGACTTGATATGGAAAATTCAAATTTTGATTTAGCTAGAAGTTCAAGCAGTTATAACAATGGATATGGATTATTATCATACTACAACATGGAAAATGGTCAACCAGATGAAATAAAAGGATCATACGCGTATTCAATTATTTCAAATGATACTAAATCGTATAGAACAATAAAAGAATTTACTGACGTATACACTCAAGAAGCAATAGGATTTAGTGAATTTACTGGATTAAAAGATAGTGTATTTGCTAGTTTAAAAACAGTAGAAATAAACAATAATACTACTATACATAAAACATATAGAAACGCTGATTATTCAATTAATATGGGAGATTTCTTAAAAATAACTGATTCTACATTATTGGCATATAATGGAGGAAAGCAAATAGGTTCAAAATTGAACGAAAGTTCATGGGATGCTTATTCTCATTATACGAGAGCAGATTATTCTAACGCGACTTCTGATGACGAATTAGCGGTTCTTGGGGCAAAAGATTCTATAGTTTTAAACTGTAATTTAAATGCAGTTTATCAAGATTTTGAAGTTTATCAAGAAATTAACGGTTGTGATATCGCTTGGACTTCAAATAATGAAACGGTATTAAAGTTCAATACTGGTGTGGTTAATAAATCAGCATCTGGGACTAAACAAATCTACGCAATTGTTACAAAAGATAGAACTGCCGATAAATCAGTTACTGTAAAAGCAACTATTACAAAAGGAACGGCATCAGTTGAAAGAACATTCGAATTAACAATTAAAAAAGATTTACCTAAATTAGGAGTTGTACGTGGATATAATGAAAAATATATTTTAAATTCTGGAGATGCATTTGAATTACCGGTAATAACGGTTAATAATGGATCATATATTAATGAAAAAGCATTAAAATTAAATGATGATTATAGCGTATCATATACATACAAATATGCGACAGATACAACACAACGTCAAACACCAGCTATAAGTGTAGATGTTAATAAAGCAGGAGTTTACTTTGTTACTGAAACTATTACTTCATTAATGGATCCTAATGATAAAGTAACAATAATGTTCAATGTATTCGTTGCATCTGATACAGCAAATGTAGACTTCGTTGGGGGTACATGCAATAGTAAAGTTACACAAGATGGATTAATGGTTTTTGGAGAATTATCGAACGTTTCAGGAAATGTTTATATTTATAAGAGTAAAAACGCAATTGAAACAAAAGAAACAGTTGTTGCGAATGGAGACAAGTTTGAAATTCATGACAATATTTTTCAAGCAACTGTAAAAGATTCAAATACTGAAGCTTACCACATTCATGTTGTTATCATTAATATAGCTGAAACGTATTCTGCTTATTATCCAAAAGAAGTTAAGTTAGAAACTATTTCTACAGCTAAACAATTCTATGATTTGACTTTCGCAACAACAGATTCTACAACTATTTATTTATTA
>JAVBOS010000161.1:0-6269 GCA_031550255.1 Anaeroplasmataceae bacterium
TTTTATGTTTCGAATAAAAATGATAAAAAAAATGTTAAGATTAATAGTTTTAGATTTTTTTATATCCTTTCCACAGCTAGCATTTGGATTGATAATTCATTATGTTTTCAAAATTATTTTAAATTTAAAAATCAAACATATATTCAAACATGGCACGGAGATAGGGGATTTAAAAAAATTTTGTTTGACAATGATTTAAGAAAAAAATATAAAAATAATGATTTTAATAAAATAGATTATATGATTTCGGGATCAAATTTTTTTAATAAAATTATAAAAAGTGCATTTAAATTTAATGGCCCGATATTGGAAGTGGGTTGTCCAAGAAATGATATTTTATTTGATGATTCTATAGATACAACAAAAGTTATAAGTGAAAAATTGCATATAGATACTTCTGCAAAAATACTTTTATATGCTCCAACTTATAGAGATAATCAAGAGGAATATGAAGAACAGTTTGATATTTCATCATTCATTAAAATTTTAAGTGATCTTACAAGTGAAAAATGGATATGTTATTTTAAGCCTCACCCATTAGATAAACGAAAATACTTTTATTTATCTGACAATATAAAAATACTTGAAAAAAATATTGATATACAAGAATATTTACGTATAATTGATTTTTTAATATCAGATTATTCCTCAATAGTTTGCGATTTCTATATAAGAAAAAAACCGTACTTAATTCTTAATTATGATTTGGAAAAATATGTACAAGACTGTAGACAATTATATTTTAAACTAGAAGATTCACCATTTGTTATTCTTAATGAAAATAAAAATTACGAGGATATGATAAAATATATTTTAAATGTGAATTGGGAAAAAAAATATACTGAATTAAATGAATTTTATGGAACTTTTGAAAATGGAGAAGCATCAAAAAAACTTTGCCACTTCATTAATGAAAAATGTCAAAATAAGTGAAAGGTAGTTATATGGAAAAGAGCATCAAAAAAAATTTTTTTTACAATTTACTATTTCAAATTTTTGGTGTTATTGTTCCTTTAGTAACTACACCATATTTGTCAAGAGTACTTGAACCAGATGGAATTGGTATAAAGAGTTATACAAATTCTGTTGTCACATATTTTATTATATTAGCTGCTTTTGGATTGAATACATATGGACAACGTGAAATATCTATGTATCGTGATGATAAAGAAAAATATTCCAAAATTTTCTTTGAGATTGTATATAATAGGTTTTTAAATACATTTATTGTTTTGTTAGCGTATATTTTGTGTATTAAAATTAATTTATTTGGTAAAGAAAATATAATTATTTACTATATATTGTCAATTAATATTATTGCTGGTGCTTTTGATATCAGTTGGTTTTTTAGAGGTATGGAGGATTTTAAAAAAATCACTATTCGAAATTTTTTTGTTACTTTGAGTAGTACAGCTTTGATTTTTGTATTTGTCAGAGAAAAAAAAGATTTAAATTTAGCTATTTTACTTAATTCGTTGTTAATGCTATTTTCTTATTTATCATTATGGGGATTGATAAGAAAGTATATTGTATTTACAAAAGTATCTTTCAAGGGAATTATCTCTCATTTTAAAGGATCATTAGTTTATTTTATACCGACTATATCAATTTCAATATATTCACTTGTAGATAGAATAATGATTGGAATTATAACAAAATCTAATTTTGAAAATGGATATTACGAACAAGCTGATAAACTAATTAAAATAGGATTAACGATTTTTTTCTCTCTAAATATGATTATGCGTTCTAGAGTATCGCATTTATTTCAAAAAGGTGATTTTCCACAAATAAAAAGACGTATATATAAGTCATTTAATTTCCTATTTGTTTTAGGATTCGGAATAGTGTTTGGCTTTTTTATAATTACTAATCAATTTGTTGGATGGTTTTTCGGTGATGGATACGAGGATGTAAAAATACTATTACTAATTGGAGCACCACTAACTCTGATTATTGGGTCAAGTAATATCGTGGGTAGTCATTATATGACGCCTTGTGGATATCAAAAGAAAAGTAATATCGCATTAATTATAGGATCATTTATCAGTTTTACATTAAATTTATATTTTATAAAGAACCTTGGTGCTGTTGGCGCAATGATTACAGCAGTAATATCAGAAATAGTAATTTGTGTGATATATTTTGCAAATATAAAACATTTTATCGAAATAAAAATTATTTTAAAAATGATTATTAAGCCGCTTATCGCTGGTACAATAATGCTTTTATGTGTTAAAAATTTCACGAAAGCACTTCCTGTTTCTGTTTATACGACATTTATTCAAATTATATTTGGGATGATAATATATTTTATCGTTCTATTGATATCAAGAGAAAAGTTTGTTTTGACTGAAATTGATAATTTTAAAAAAATTATTTTTAATAAAAAAAATAAATAAAGTATTATACTGTTTTGAAATTATCATCAAATTTATTTATAAGGAGAAGTGTATTTATGGATAAAGTAACTCAAAAAGATATAGAGGAATTGATTGAGCATTTTTCCTTTGTTGATCAAATAAAGGATTCTACAGTTTTAATAACTGGAGCAGCAGGATTAGTTGGTAGTTTTTTGTATAAATTTTTACATAAATTAAATGTAAGAAAAAAATTAAACATTAAAATTAAATGTATTATCAGAGATATATTAAAAATCGAAGAAGATTATAGGCAATTGGAAGATATTGAATGGATAATACAAGACATACGACATCCAATATACATAAATACTAAGATTGATTATATTTTTCATGCAGCCTCTCCAACTTCTTCTAAATTTTTTGTTTCTAATCCTGTTGATACAATATCAACAGCATATGAGGGTACTAAAAACATACTAAATTTTGCATGTGAAAATGAGGTTAAATCTATTGTTTTTTTATCATCGATTGAAGTATATGGTGTGAACTATGAAAAGATGAAACTGCTTAAAGAAAGTGATATCGGATATTTGGATATATTGGATATAAGGAGTAGCTATTCTGAAAGCAAGAGACTATGCGAAAATTTATGTGTAGCATATAATTCACAATTTAATACAAATGCAAAAATTGCTAGACTTACTCAGGTTTTAGCACCTTTTAAAAATGATGATAATCGTCTTTGTGCACACTTGTGCAAAAGCATCAAAAATGATAAAAATGTGGTTCTAAATACATTTGGTGAGACATCGAAACCATATATCTACATTACTGATGCAATTAATGCTTTGTTTTATATATTGTTTTTAGGTGAAAATTCATTGGCATATAATATTGCGGATGAAGAAAGTTATATGAGTGCATATGATTTGGCTAATACCTTGTCAAATAAATACTTAAATAAGGATGTCGTTGTCAATGTGACAAATACCAATATTTACCCTAAAGCAACTTATAACAAATTGGATACTACATCATTGAAAAATCTTGGATGGAAATGTAAGACTTCAATACTCAATGCATTTGATAATTTAATAAATAATTTAGAACGGAGTGAAAATAATGAATAAGACATTTGTAGTTTTGTTTGCCGGTGGAATCGGTGTTAGAATGAATAGCAAGGCATTGCCAAAACAATTTATTGAACTTCACGGAAAGCCAATAATTATTCATACAATTGAGCATTTTGAAAAAAATAATAATATTGATGGAATTATTATAGTAATGAATTGTGATTGGATAAACTATACTAAAGATTTAGTAAATAAGTTCAATCTGAAAAAAATTAAATCAATTATTCCAGGTGGAATTTCTGGGCAACAATCTATTTATAACGGACTAAATGAAGCTCAAAAATTTTATAGTCCAAATGATATTGTGTTAATACATGATGGAGTAAGACCTTTGATAACACAAGAACTTATTAATGAAAATATTGAGTTAGTTAATGAAAAAGGAAATGCTATTTCATGTTCCAAAATGGTTGAGACCGTTATACTTAAAAAAGATTCATTAATACAAACAATAGTTGATAGGGATAAGGCATTTAACGCAAAAGCTCCCCAATCTTTCTTTTTTGGTGATATTTTCAAAGCACACAATCAAGCTATTAATGATAATAAAAATGATTTTATTGATTCTTGTAGTTTGATGATGCACTATGGATATAAATTAAATATAGTGGAGTGTAGTAGTGAAAATATAAAAATTACAACACCAATTGATTTTTATCTTTTTAGAGCGATTTTTGAAAAAAATGAAAATTCTCAAATATTATAAGTAATTTACTTTACGTTCTAAATTTTTTTGAATATAATGTAAATTAACTGATACAGTTCTTTAATTATAGGTAATGTTAAAAATAACACTCAAAAGTGAAGTTGAAAAAAGATATAGCGGTAGTTAAGAATTAAACTATTATTTTTAACCATTATGTTAAGAAAAATTACAAACATAATATTAAATAATTTAACATTTATAGAATATATTGTAGGAGATAAAAATGATCGAAAATAAAAAAGACTTATTATTTTATTTGGAACAAGATAGACTTGCTTTGGGAAAATCCAAAGCAAGACCACCTTTAGTTGGTGATGAAATATGGAAGTATCAAAGATTATTGAGAAAAACTGAATATTGGTCAAATACAAAAAAACAAAAAAATTTAAAATTATCAGGAAAATTATTTTTTCATTTATGAGATACAGATTGCATGTTTTTTCTGTTAGATACTCAGTATTTATACCATTAAACGCTTTCGATGCGGGACTGTCTTGTGCACATTTTGCATGTATCATTGTGAATGGAAATGCACGCATCGGTAGGAATTGTAGATTGCATGAACGGTTAATATAGGAGCAACAGGAGGTAGTACGAAGGCGCCAAAAATTGGTGAAAATGTTTTCATTGGAACTGGAGCTAAAATAATAGGAGATATAAATATAGCAGATGGTGTTGCAATTGGTGCGAATTCTGTTGTAGTTAAATCAATTATAGAACCAAATACTACATGGGCTGGAGTACCGGCGAGAAAAGTATCTGATAAATCATCTATTAATTTTATAAATGAAAGAGTATGGTTTGACAAATCAGTTGAGTAGATAAGAGCAATAAAATGAAATTATTATACTATATAATAAACTAATGAAAATAATACAATAATTTAATGCAAAGATGGATGGAAATATAAAGGTCTTAATGAATTAGTTGAAGTAGGATATAGTATAATTTTTAACAAATAGATTATTAGTAACATTTGTCACATTGACAATTTTAATAAAAAACAAGATGCTTAATTTCATCTTGTTTTTTATTATAGATTTAATGTATTAAAATTTATCTATTTCTTCTTTTAATACTTCCAATAATTCGTTTTCTTTTACTTTCCTAACTATTTCACCCTTTTTAAATAAAATAGCCTCACCATTACCACCAGCAATCCCTAAATCAGCTTCTCTAGCCTCTCCGGGACCATTTACCACGCAACCCATAATTGCGACATGGATTTTCTTATTAACGGTATCTAGATACCTTTCTATCTCATTTGCGATAGGTATCATATTATAAGCAGTTCTACCACATGTAGGACAAGAAGTCATTGTTGGTTGATTTTTAAGTAATCCTAAATTCTTTAATATTTCTTTAGCAGCTTTTATCTCATAAATAGGATCATCAGTTAAAGATACTCTTATTGTATTACCAATTCCTTTAAGAAGAAGTGGAGTTAATCCCATAGCACTTTTAATTACACCATTAAAAGTTGTTCCTGCTTCAGTTACACCTATATGTAATGGATAAGGAATTGTTTTTGCTGCTAGTTCATACGTTTCTAAAGTAAGTAAAATATTAGATGCTTTAATAGATATTATAATATCATGAAAATCTAATTCTTCCAGTATTTCTACATGACCTTTTGCTGCTTGAATAAAGCTTTCAGCACACAATGGTAAACCTTTAGGTAATGAACCTGAATTTACACCTATTCTAATTGGTATGTTTTTTTCTTTACATAAAAGTACTATTTCTTTTATTTTATCTTTGTTAGATATATTACCGGGATTTAATCTTATTTTATCGACACCTTGTTTAATGCTCTCAATTGCTAATTCTGGATCAAAGTGTATGTCAGCAACTAAAGGAATTGATATACCTTTTTTTATCTCACTAATTGCTTTTGCATCTTCCATATCTAAAACAGCTACTCTTATAATTTCACAACCAGCTTTTTCAAGTTGATTAATTTGTTTGATTGTTGCTTTTATATCCTTTGTTTTAGTATTTGTCATACTTTGAATATAAATGTGATTATTTCCACCTAAAGTAAGACTTCCTACTTTAACAGGCTTA
>JAVBOS010000049.1:0-18619 GCA_031550255.1 Anaeroplasmataceae bacterium
GATTTTGAATCTCTAATTAGTGTTACTTTATATGCAATATTATTTTCTATTTTAATAAATGACATTCCATAGTTAGCTCTTCTTATTTGAAATTTATTATCTAATAAAATTTTCTCTAAGGAATTAAAGTCTTCTAATTGAATTTCTTTTGAAACATAAGTTTTCTTCTTAGGCTTAAATTGAAATGTTTTAGTTAATGCGCTTTGTAAAAATATAGTCATTAAAACAAAACTAATAACCATTAAAATAAGAATTGCTTGATTGTTTGATTTCGTACCTAGATATATCAAAAATCCAGCAACTATTAACATAACTACAAAACCCAACCACAAATATAGGACTTTTACTTTTCTTTTTGGATTATTCATTATACCACCTCAGTATCAACAGCAGATAAATCAAAAAACATAAGTTTCAGAAAATATGCTTCTAATTTTTTTACTTTATCTAAAATATAGTATTGTTCAAAATGTATTTGTTCTTTATTATATACAAAATAAATTTGATATTCATTTTTATTTACAAAAGAGTTTTCTTTTGAATATAAGATAGTTCTTTCACTTTTTTCTTTTAAGCAATAAACACTTACTTTATTTTCAGTCGATTCTAAGCTTTTAATATTATCTTTTTCTTTTAAATATTCGTCAAAGTCTTCAATTAAAACAATATTAAATAAACAGTCTTTATAAATTCTTGAAAAGCCTTCTACATTATCTGATTTAAAATATACTTTATCTCCGGCATAATTTAGAGCATCTTTTAGCTGTTTAAAAGGCTTTATTTCAAAAAACTTTGCCACTTCTTTAGTTTTTCTTACACTATATATTTTCTATTTAAAAAACATAATTAAACGTCCTTTAAAACATTATACCATGATATATAAAATATGGTATAATAAATTTATTAAAGTGAGTTGATAAAATGAAGTATCCAAATTTTTTAAAAGAAAAAGGAATAATTGGTTTAGTATCTCCATCATTTGGATGTAGTACTGAACCATATAAATCAAGATTAATTGCTGCGATATCTTTTTTTGAAAAAGAAAATTATCTTTTAATAAAAGGAGATAATATTTTTTCTGGTTTTAATCCATCGCTAGAAGAAAGTATGATTAAAGCTAACGAAATAAATAATTTTTTTCAAAATGAATCTGACATCATTATATCTGTTGGTGGTGGAGAATTAATGAACCAAATTATTGATTATATTGATTTTGAAGTAATAAAGAATAACCCAAAATGGTTTGTCGGTTATTCTGATAACACTAATCTATTATTCTTATTAACTACTATTTGTGATATAGCTTGTATATACGGTCCTCATGCTGGAGATTTTTCATTACAACCAAGACATCAATCTATAGATGACACATTATCTTTACTTAAAGGTGAAAAATTAGAATTTACAAGTTATCCTAAATGGGAAATAGATCAAAGTAAACAAGAGAATCCTCTTGCCTCATGGAGATTAACTGAAAATACCATAATAACTAACTATCCAAGTAATAAATTATCATTTGAAGGAAGAATCATTGGTGGTTGTTTAGATATATTAAATCATTTAGTTGGGACAAAATTTGATCATGTCGAATCTTTTATTGATAAATATTCTAGTGATGGTATCATTTGGTTTTTAGAGGCTTGTGATTTAGATGTTTTATCTATAAGAAGAGCTTTATTACATCTAAAAAGAGCAAATTGGTTTAAAAATGTTAAAGGCTTTGTCTTTGGTAGACCAAAAACAGCATTTAACCAAGAAATATTTGGTTTAAACAGATTTAATGCAGTTACTGATATATTGAGTGACTTAAATGTTCCGATCGTTTTTGACGTTAATTTCGGCCATTTAAAGCCATCTACACCAATTATCTTAGGTTCATACGGAAAGATAGAATCATATGATAATAATTTAATTATAAATATGGAATTAAAAAAATAAAACATACAAACTGTATGTTTTGTTGTTTATATAATGCCAATTGTTTTACAAATCATTATTATTATAAATAGAGTAAATGCTGAAGATATTGTTGTCCATACGACTAATTGGCCAGCTAATTCATCGTCGGCATTCATTTGCTGTGCCATTGCTACACTTGATACAGCAACAGGAGTTCCAAATAATGCAATTAATGCAGGAAATTCAATCTCTCTAAATCCAAATAAGAATGCTGAAATTAAACATACTGTTGGAACAAATAATGTTCTTAGAACTGTCCCCATAATTATTTGTTTTTTCAATTTACCAATTGCTTCAAAAGTAAATTGTCCACCTAAAACAAGTAATGCGAGTGGCGTTGAAATGGTTGCTAGATTTTTAATTGTTTCAAATAAGAATGGTATATCTTCTTTAATTGTAAATCCTATATTCAAACTTTGTAAAATCATTCTTATTCCAAAAACTATTAATCCACTAAATACACCTAATATAAGTGGGTTTTTAGCTATTTTCTTTAAAATATCTAAATAATCTATTTTTGCATTTTCATCATCACTAAAAATTGAAAGTGAAATAACAGCAAACATATTAAATAATGGAATACTAAATGCGGCAACTAAAGATGCCACAATTGCAGCTTGTGAACCCACTCCACCTAATTGTGTTGCTAAAGGTATACCAATAATTGCATAGTTGGATCTAAATGTACATTGTAATATAACGCCTTTTTGTTTCGGATCCTTAACAAATAATGTAACAGCTAACAAACCAATTAAAAATAATAAGATTATTACCACTGATATAAATAGAATAAACCACCAATTTATTTGGTCAAAAGATTTTATGCTATAAATATTATAGAATAATAAAATTGGAATTAAAACCATAAAACATAATTTATTCGCAGTTTTTAAAAATCCTTCATTAAAAAACTTAACCTTCTTTAAAATATACCCTACCAATACAGTTAAAATAATTGGTAATACGGCATTTGTAGTAAACCATAAGTTTGCCATAACAACACTTCCATTCGATTATATTATTATATATAAAATATTTTAATTTATAAAGGAAATATTAACACAATTATTTTCCTAAACAAAATTTAGAAAACAATTCATTTATTAATAAATCAGGAGCTGTGTCTCCTATTATTTCACCAAGAGCCTGCCAAGCATTTTTAATATCAATTTCTATCATATCAATAAGCTCGTTATTTTTGCATGCCTTTAATGCTATATTTAAACTATTTAATGCTTCATTCATTTTAGCAATATGCCTAGTATTACTTAAATAATTTTGATCATCTAAATTAAATTCATTTATTTTAGTTATTTCTATTAACTTTTTTTCTAAATCATGTAATCCATTCTTATCTTTAACTGATAATTTAATGTAATCCATATCTAAATTAATTTTTTTATTTAAATCTTGTTTATTAACAATAATAATTCTTTTTTTATTTTTTGTTATTTCTAATAACTCTTTATCCATTAAAGTTAATTCTTCACTGTTGTCTAATACCAATAATACTAGTTCTGCTTCTGAAATTGCTTTTTTTGAACGACTTATTCCGATTTGTTCAACTTCATCAGTAGTTTCTCTTATACCTGCAGTATCTATTAGTTTTAAAGTAACTCCTCCTAAAGATAATTCTGCTTCAATTGTGTCTCTAGTTGTTCCCGCAATAGAACTAACAATTGCCTTTTCTTCATCAAGTAAAATATTTAGTATACTACTTTTACCAACATTAGGTCTTCCAATAATAGCTGTTTTAATACCATGAATTGCTATTTTACTTATTTGCGAATGTTCTAATATAATATTCATTTCAGCAATTAATTGTTTCAAGTTAGGAATAACAATTTCATTTGTCATTGTAATGGCATCATCATATTCTGGATAATCAATATTAACTTCAATTGATGCAATTAATGTTAACAATTTTTCTCTTAATGTCTCAATTAATATTGTCGTAGATTTTCTTAAACTATTATTAGCAGATTTTAAGGCAATATTATTATTAGAACTTATTATATCCATAACTGCTTCAGCCTGTGTTAAATCAATTCTTTTATTTAGAAATGCACGTTTTGTAAACTCACCAGGCAATGCTAATCTAAATCCATTTTTTAAAAGTGCCTCTAAAACTTTATTAGTAGAAAAAATTCCACCATGACAACTTATTTCTACACTTTCTTCTGTTGTAAAAGATTTTGGTGCACGAAAAATACTTACCATTACTTCGTCAATTATATTTCCATCATCAACAATATGACCATAAGAAATAGTATGACTTTCTGCTTTTAGTAAGTTTTTTCCTTTAAATATTTTATTAACATTCTCAATGGATTTAAATCCACTTGTTCTTATAATGCTAATTGCCCCAACACCATAAGGGGTGGCAATTGCACAAATTGCTTCTTCCATACTTTTCACCTAATGATCTAAATGTTGACTTTCATCATTTTCATGTTTATGCGCGATAAAAGGATTAAATCCTCTACTTATATCTCTAATATAAATAAATAAAACAATAAAAACACCTAAAGTTAATCCTAATTGCCAATATTCCATTCCAATAATGATTCCCAGCATTGCGCAAGTCCATATTGTTGCAGCTGTTGTTAATCCTTTTACATTTTTATTACTTTTTAAAATTACTCCAGCTCCTAAAAATCCTATACCTGTAACAACTTGTGCTATAACTCTTTGTCCATCAGGATTAGGTTTCCCAGCAGCAAATTCAGCAACAAACATTTGTCTTTGCATAACTGCAATTGCACAAGCTGCCATACTTACAAGTACATGCGCGCTAATTCCTGCTGATTTACCAACATTTTGTCTTTCAAATCCAACTAACCATGAAAAAACAAAAGTTGTAAACAAAGGTAAAAAGATATTCACAATATAATCATTCACGTTTTTTTCCTTCTTTCTCATATATTTGATTAAAATTAATTGTTTGTTCATCATCGAAATAGCCTAATATTGCGTTAATATTAACATTCTCTGCTGATTTAAAAATATTTTGACTTATTATTTCATGTTTCATATCTAATTGTTCAATAAGTTGTTTTATTTCTTTCCTTTTTGAAGGTAATTCATTACTAGAAACCTTACATCCACATGCCATTGTTATTATGTTATTAGATTTCATAATCTTTTTTATATCATTTTCTTTAATCAAAAACATTGGTCTTATAAGTTCCATACCCGGAAAATTTTCTGCGTGGATTTTAGGTACCATTGTTTTAAATTGCCCTGCATATAAGATATTTAGCATCGTCGTTTCAATAACATCATTAAAGTGGTGTCCTAATGCCAATTTATTACATCCAAGTTCTTTTGCTTTCGAATATAAAAATCCTCTACGCATTCTAGCGCACATATAACAAGGTGTTCCAGAACTTAACTTTTCTGCAACCTCAAATACATTTGAATTATACACCTTAACATCTATTCCTAATAATTCACAATTTGATGTTAATATATTTAGATTTTCTTCATTAAAACCAGGATTCATTGATAAAAATTCTAAGTCAAAGTCAAAGTCACCATGTAATTTTACTTCTTGCATTAGTTTTGCTAAAAGTAAACTGTCTTTTCCGCCACTAATAGCAACACCAATTTTATCTCCAGGTTTTATCATATCATACTCTTTAAGAGCCTTAATGAATTTTGACCAAATTGGTCCTCTATATTTTTTTATAATATCTCTTTCAAAATTATCTTTAATACTTCTTTCCATTATAACGCTCCTAATAATATAATTATTATATCATTTAAATAAAAAATAATAAAGAAAAAAGCCTTTATTAAGGCTTTAATTGTTTTGTTTTCTTTTAAGATAGAATACTAATATTCCAAGTGAAGATAAAATAATTGTACTTCCAATTAAAAGCGTGTGTTTTGTCTTATCTTCTTTTTCATCTACTTCATTTCTTGTTTCAGGCATATCCTCTTTAATGTTTTCTTTTTTACCAAAAACACCAATTAATATTTTTTCATTACGAGTAATACCAAATTCATTTGTGCATCTTGCTATTATTTCATATTCCCCTTTAACGTTTGAATTATCAAAATAATTAGTTTCTAACACAATACTATCATTATTAGTAGCTTTTCCCATTTCTATAAGTATCTTTACAATTTGACTTTCTGTCAATATTACATCACTAGATACTTGTATCATATCAGATATCCAGTATACTGGAGCTGCATTATCATAAATATTATATCCAACATATTTTGTTGTAATATTATTTCCATTATCCTTTACTTCAATAACAATTTGATATGTTCCTTTTATCATTCCTGGACAATCATTTGATTTAATATATATTTTATTTGTTATATCTCCATCAACATCATCGACTGCTGTAAAATAAGATAATATTTCAGCATCTGTTAAAAGCTTATCAGAGGATATTAAATCATCTCCTGTAATTTCAGGAGCTTTTCCATCCGTCACTACAACACTTACAGTAAAGTATGTTATATTTTGCGAATTATCAGAAACAGAATACGTAACATAATAGGTTCCAACTTTATCTTTATTTTCACTAAAACCATCATCTGATATTGTAATCTTGTTTGTGACATCCCCATCATAATTGTCATGAGCTGTTAACAATGCTTTTATCGTTTGTGCATCACTTCCAGAATATGATTTATATGTATACAACTGATCCCCAGAAATGATTGGATCTGCCAAATCCATAACTTTTATAGCAAAATTAAAGGTTGTTGTATTTCCAAAAGAATCACTAATTGATGAATTAACCACATAATTCTTAACTCTTAATTCGGTAAAGTTATTATCTTTTGGATATTCTGTGTTATAAAGTGCTTTATTTGTTATATCTCCATCAATATTATCAGTAATTTTAATGTTAGATATAATATCACAAAATAGTTCTGGCCTATCTATATCAACAATGTAAAAATAATTTAAGCCATTAACTACAGGAGACATATCATCTATACTAACAAGAGAATTACTTAAATTATGTGATAAAGAAAATTCATATAAAACAATATTGTTACCAAAAGTATCATACAGCTTCCATCCGCTTCCAAAAAACTGTATCTCTTCTAAATTATAAAATAATGTCATACAGTAATCTCTATTTAGATCATTTCTAATAAATGTTGTTGTTGTATTCTTAAAATCCATTCCATAATAATCATGTACTACATCATAGCTTCCATAAAATAATTCCAAATTATTATAGATGGGACTACTTGTCCCCATACAGTCATCCGCACCAATTAAACTACTACCACCTCCGTCATCTGTAAGTGTTGTTAAAACATAAAAATAATCTTTATTTAAATTTTTAAGTTTTAATAAAGCATCTTCTGAACTTGGAGTTGATTTCCATGTTTTAAATTCAACTTTAGAAGAATCATTAATCGTATACTTATTATAAGATTTAAAATTAAACTCTTCAAATTCATTTCCATTTGCTGCTTTTACATTGTTAGAAAAAACAAATATAAAACAAACGATTAATACTGCAATAATTTTTCTTTTCATTTTCATCACCTATAAAAATAATAGGATGGCTTTTTATTTTTTTCTTAAAAAAGAAAAAAAGACTTTCGTCTTTGTCTTTAAAAATGGCAGGGCTAGCTGGATTTGAACCAGCGGGTGACGGAGTCAAAGTCCGTTGCCTTACCGCTTGGCTATAGCCCTATTTTGTATTATTATTTTTTTGGTCCTTTTTTATTTTACTAAATTTATGTAAAAAAAGCAAGTACAAAATACATTTTTTGTTAAACTTATCTATTTTATACAAAAAAATATTTTTTTATAAAAATAATAGGATGATATACCACATTATCATCCTATTATTTGTTTATTACTTACTATAAATATATAAAATATCTTTCTAAATATTCGTTATCCTTTTCATAATATACAACATTCTTAAGAATTCCACCATTATTGAGAATCGTTTTTCTAGAACCTGTATTTTCCTTACTACATGTAATTAACACTTTATTTAAACCAAGTGACTTACATTCATCTAAAGCAAAGCTTAACATTTTTGTAGCATAGCCTTGTTTTCTTTTATTAGGTCTAATTGAATAACCAATATTTCCACCATATAAATTTAAATATTCATTTAATACATGTCTAATATTAATCATACCAATTATATTTGAATGATTTTCTTCTATTAAGAAATACATAGAATCCTTTACATATCCTAACTTGATATTCTCTTCGTGATTTGGATTATCTAACATATCTAACCATAATTCGTAATTATCAACATACTTTTCTAATAATCTATCTCCATGGATTTCTCCATTTATCGATAAACACTCCCTAACATAGTTTATTGCATCCTCCTTATGTATTATTTGTGGTTTAACAAGCTTTAACATAAGTATACCCTCTACTAATTTTTTTCTAATTTATATTTTTTTACCAACAAATCACATTCATCAACAAACTTAGGTAGATCATCCCAAGTGATTAATTTTGCACCACTTGCTTTTTCATGGCCACCACCACCATAATTATTTGCTAATAAATCAATAGCTGGTCCTTTTGATCTTAATCTAATTCTTATTTCCCCTGGGTATTCCATAAATAATGCCCAAACCGGTATTTGTTCTAAAGATGACAATAAGTTAACTTGATTAGCTGCTTCTTCATCTGAAACTTGATACTCATTTACAACATCTCTAGTAATACAAACATAAGCGAAGCCATTTTCTGTCATTTTAAAGTTAGAAAGTACATATCCTTTTAATTTTAAAGTATTAAGATTTTCAATACTTAATTTAGCATCTATTTCTTCTACATTAACTCCTAAATCAAGAAGTAATGCAGCTGTTTTAAAAGTATCTGATTTTACACTATCAAATCTAAATCTACCTGTATCAGTAACCATACCAGTATACAAAGCCATAGCGCCTTCTTTAGTGATCTTTAATTTTTTCTTGAACTTATCATAAAACTCAGCAATTATTTGACAACAAGCAGGTTTCTCTTCTTGAACAAATTGATAATCTCCATAGTTATCAACGGGAATATGATGATCTATCTTGATAACATAGTCAGCTAAATTAATTCTTTTATCATCAATTCTCTTACTATCACCACAATCAACTACGATAGATATTGCTCCCTTAAACATTTCATCCGTTACTGTATCCATACTACCCAAAAATGAAGCATGTTCACATTTTCCACCAACTAAATAAACTTCCTTATCAGGAAATGTTGTATTTATAATGTTTTTCAAACCAAATTGACTTCCGTAACAATCTCCATCTGGTCTAACATGTCCATGAATAATTATCCTATTATATTCTTTAATTTTTTTAAAAATATGTTTCATTTTATTCACCTTTTGCTCTTAAATTCATTTCTTCAATTATTTTATCCACTACATCCCATGATTCAACTGATGCTCCACAAGCAAGATCGTGTCCACCACCACCATAATTTTTAGCTATATCAACAATCGGAATTTCTCTTGATCTAAATTCACAAGCAATAACATTCTTAGCTATATCAACAGTGAAATTACACCATATTTTTATTTCTTCAATTCCAGCCATAACACCAATCATGCCACGACTAACAGTGAAAAAATCTACTTTAAATTTTTCAAATACATCTTCTTTATTAAACATGTATCCAACTCCATCTTCAGTAACTTCAAATTTAGAAGAAAAATAGTTTTTTAGTTTTTTACTTTCAAGTGTTTCTACATATAAATTGTTATAAATAAATTGCATATCTGCGCCACTTGCAACAAGTTTTGATGCCATTAAAAATGTTCTTGGTGATGTGTTATTATACTGAAATCTTCCGCTATCTGAAACTATCCCACCATATAATGCTGTAGCTGCATCTTTTGTAACAACAAAGCCATTATCATATAATATCTCTGTTACTCTTTCTGCAGCAGCAATATATGAACTATCTATAATTGTTTTAGCATTTGAAATATCACTAGTATTTGTATGGTGATCAATTATATATACTTCTTGAGCTAACTTATATCGATCATCACTTATTAAAGCACTTACTGCTACATCACAAATAATAACCAATGCATTACTGTATTTATTATCCTCAATAATATCCATATTACCTAAAAAATTATATCTATCTAACATATCACCTACTACATATACTTCTTTATTAGGATATGTAGCTTTTATGCTCAAGGCAAGTCCTTTTTGACTTCCTAATGCATCTAAGTCTGGTCTATTATGTCTATGAATAATTATTGTATTATATTCTTTAATTTTGTTAACTAATTCCTTTACCATCGTATTCAACTCCTATATTAAATTATATCATAAAGTCGCTCAATCTCCAAGTTTTAGAAAGAAAAAAGGCTATCTCAAAGTGAGATAACCAATTTTATAAATTTTTCGAAAGTATTATTGTTCAACAATTGATATTGCGCAGAATCTAACTATAGAATTATCTGTTCCAAATGGATTATTAATTGCATAAACATAACCTTTAACAGTATACTTTTTAGAAGCAGAAATACTAGTTACAGCTGCACCGTTTTTATCTTTGATTAAATTAGCAAAATTATTGTCCTTTTCATATATACCTGCTCTATATAAGTTACCAGCCGGTCTTGTGAAATAGAAATAATTATCACTTGGATGTGCAGTATGATCTTTTTCAAATTGCACATTAGTCAATTCAACATATCCAAAATCTTTTTCATCCATTAATTCGTATCCATTTGATTTAGTAGCCCAGTCAAGTTTTACAATTTTACTAAGTGCCGGAATAGCATTTCCTGTTGATTTAGCAGGAGAAACCACTAAATTTGCATCTCTAACAATAGCTAACATTTGGAAATTTTTTCCAACTTTACCTGTCACGTCTATTTTATCACCAACTTTTACTGAAGAAATTAAAGTCGTTGAAGTATCACCAGACAAATAAGTTGAAATTATTGCCGAACCTTCAGTAGTTTGAACTATAAAATATGTATTTCCAACAGAAACATACGAAACGATTACATCTGTTAAAGTGACCATATCTCCAACTGCTTTAGCAGATAGTAAATTTGCAGAAGCCAAATCAATTTTAACTGCCTTTTTAGCTTTAATTGTAACATCGAAAGTTTCAGTTAAAGTACCTAAAGTAACTGTTGCAGTTACAACGGCTGTTTTTTCAGTATCTGGTGCTGTAATTGTATATTTTCCAGCAGCAACTGATAAAATATTATCCGTATTTGTTTTAACTGACCAAGCAACCGTAACGTCTTGATAACTTGTTCCTTTTACAATTGGAGTAACTATTGAGTTAGAACCATAAACTGTAGATTTAAATACTGCCTTTGCTTCAGCAACTGTAGCTCTCATTTTAGCAGCATCATTTGCTGGTGTATTTAATACAGTAAATGAATCTGCATTTAATGGACAAGGTTGAGCCGAATTATACCAAGACATAACTCCTGTAAAATTAACGAATTGTCCTACTTTTAATTTTAATGCTTCAATAGCTTTATATTCATCACTTGTTGTTGGAGTGATATAAGTATTAACACGTGAGTTAACTTTTTTACCATTAACATCCATAACAATATCAATATTCCCTTTAGCATCTTTTGCTATTGACCAAATTTCAGCATTATCATATTTAACTAACCATCCTTGATATTTAGTTAAATCAACACCATTTTTAATATCATTTGTAATATCAGTATATGTTGGAGTTACAGCAGCATCTCCTGATAATCTGAATGTACATCCACCAGTAAATTCATATAATCCACTATAAACTGTTTTCTTACCTGTTACGATAATTGAAGTTCCTAATTTTAAAACATTATTATACTCATCTTCAGTACATTTTAATTGATATGCATCATATCCACCTTTACCTGTATGATCTTTTACATATACAGAAGTGTTTTTATATTGAGTACTATATGGTTCTTTAGCTTGAATGTATCCTTTAATAGAAACGATATCATTTGCTGCTTTAGCAACATATTGATCAAATGTTAATACAGTTAATTTAGGTACAGTAAAGTTAAATTCTTTAGTAAAAGTATCTTCATCTTTTGCTACTGTAGCCGTCATCTTAACTGTTTTTTCAGTAGATAATTCTTGCCAAATAGTAACTGGATATTGTTGACTGCTGTTAACAGTACCGATATTACATGCTACTTCATCACTCGAAGTCCATGTAACAGTATATTCAACACCATCATCAGCTTTTACTATTGCAGGAACAGTAAAACTCGCTGTTACTAATTGTTTATCTTGCATTAAAATAACTTTATTAGATGCTACTTCCGCTGGGGATTGTTTTCCTTTTCCACACGCGGTTAAAGCAACAACTGATAAAAGTAAACAAATAATCATTAATGAAACTTTTTTTATTGTTCTTTTCATCTTTTTCTCCTTATTTTTATTTAAAATTTACATCTTCCATAGAAAATAATTTAATTTGATATTTTCCGTTATAAACTTCCAAAACCCCAACTACATCTAATTTTTTATCAGTAAAATTACTTTCTAAAATTAATCCAGATGTACTTGTAATATATTTATTTGTTAGATCATACATTACTGCAGTTCGTATAACAATTTCGTGTCCATTTGCTTCACAAGTTATGCTAATCGCTCCATAACTAGAAGAATCTTTATCCTTTGTTGTATATACATCCTTTACAGTTAAATCACTAACTTTCGCAAATGTATTTATAATATTTGTGTTTGAAGTATCGGCTAAATCCGCTATTTCAAATTCTTTTGGTATAACAGTATTCCCTGTAGAAATAACTTTCAAGTTATCCTTTGCAGAACTTCCTATAACATCTTTAATGTCAACTAATTGATAATTATCAAGATGTATCGAGATATTTCCACTTATTTTAACTCTATTTCCGACTTTTAATTTTGAAGATGTTGTAAATCCAAGATAAACTTGAATTCCATAACTCATATTTGTTTCACCATCAAAGTCTTCAAGATAATATGTAGTACCATCTTGCCTAACTACAATAGCTTCAAATATAACTTTCTTTCCTAAATACGTGCTAATATTGCTTCTTAGTTCTCTTAATGTTAATTCAGTAGCTTCTCCATAATAATAATTAGGGTCATTTGCATCGCTACGTAATCCAAGTTTTAAATTCATCGCTTGAATAGCAGCTAGATGTATTGTTTCTTTATATAAAACACACCCCGAACTTTGATTTAAAGAGTAACCAACTTGTACTAGTTCTAGATTAAGTAATTTGTACTGTGAAGATTCGTTTAATTTGTACCATACCCAACATAGATATCTTGTCCCTGTTGCATCTAGTACCGCAGCGCCACCATCAGATTGAATTACAATAGAAATAGATTTTTCAACTAAATCTTTTGTAAATAATGCTGCCGTTTTACCCCAAGGTTCAATTTGCGCAGTTGATTCAGGAGTATTAACACCTAAAAATCTAAGTTTCAATAAATCTCCATTTTTATTGTATACATGTAATGTATCACCATCAACCGCGGTATGAAGAGTAACCTCTTCAATACCGTCAGCTAAAAATGTTTTTCCTACAAACGATTGAGTTAATTGTACTTGTGATACATAATCAATCGGATCATTACTTTGCGGAGGATTTTTTTCCTTATCACATGAAACTAATATAACACCTAAGAAAACTACAAAGATTAAGCTAAGTAGTTTTTTCATGTACTATCCTACTTGGTATTCACATTCTTCAATTGCAAGTCTAAATGCTTCATCAATTGATTTTGTTCCATTTACTGAATAAATTAATACTTTTCCTACTTCATCACGTGCAGTTGAAGATCCAACGAATGCAGCAGATGTAAAGTAAGCATTTGCTTGAGCGATTGATTGTTTTGCGGCTAACGCAGAAATACCTTCTGTATTTCCTGCAGCTGCAGCTAAATATTCTACATAGTCAGTGATTGCAGTTGCAGTTGTAGTTGCAGGAATATATCCTGTTTTAATTGCAAATGCAGCTTGAGCTGAGTCAGTTAATAAATATTGTAAGAATAACCAAGAAGCTAATACAACTTGTGGATTATCATTTTTGAATAAACAAATTGAAGGTCCTTGAGAAATAGCTTTTGGAGCAGCTTTCGCAGAAGCTTGCGGAATCATAGCCACACCAGTTGTAAATGCTTTTTTAGCATGCGCTTGGTATGTAGATCCACCAGTAGAACCGATTGTCATATACATTCTTGAAGAAACTTCAGTATCAGTAAAGATAACATTACAATAACCACCAGAAATCGCTTGAGTTGTAAAGTAACCTTTATCAAAATTAGCTTTTAAATCTCCCATTAATTCTTTGTTACCTTTATTGTTAAATTTAAATTGACCTTTTGAGTTTGTATAATCATATCCATATTGTTCTGCTAAAGTAATAAACCAGTTAGCTTCTGAGTCAACACCTAGAGGTGTAGAAGATGGATCGATTTCTTTTATTCTAGCACAAACAGCCCACATTTCTTCCCAAGTTGTTGGAACTGTTAAGTTGTTTGCTTTAAAGAATGTTTCATTATAGAATAATGCTTCTGTAGATTTTAAGAACGGTAAAGTATAAGTTAAGTTTCCTCCAAATACACGTCCTTCTTCTAAGAATGCTTGAACGAAATCATTTTCACTTTTAACGCCTTCAAATTTAAGTTGAGAACCACCGAAACCATATTTTTCATTTTGCATTAAATCATCTAATGAAATTGAAATAGTTCCTTCGTTATATAACGCAACGTGATCCGGGTAGCAATATGCCATTGAAGGATATGTTCCTGTTCCCATGTTTGTAATTATGCTGTCACGAACTTCATTGTAACCACCAACTTGTTGATGTTTTACAGTAATGTTTGGATATAATTCTTTGAATTCAGCTATTTTTGCATTCAATGTTGGTTGAAGTGACGTAGCACTCATTGTATGCCAAAAATTAACTTCGATTGGATCGCTTGTTAATTCATCTGGACAAATAAAATTTGGTTTTGCGTTCCCACATGAAGTTAAAGCAACAACAGCTAATAATGTAACTGCTAAAGTAAATAATTTTTTCATATTTTTCTCCTTTTTTGTTTTTTTTCCCTAAGAGTCCTCTTCATTGTCCCTAAAAATTTATTATCCTTTAATACCGCTTCTTGATACCCCACGCATAATATATTTTCTAAAGAAAACAAACACTAAGAATAGAGGTATAGAGACGATAGTAACGGCTGCCATTTGTAACGGATAGTCTGTACGACCAGATGACGCACTCGAGAATGCAGTTCTTAATCCGTTAGTGATCAATCTGTATTGATCGGTATTTGCAACTAAGCGTGGCCAAATGTATGAATTCCACGCACCCATTAGCTTTAAGATAGTTATTGAAATAATTGATGGCATTGATAGAGGTACCATGACTTTCCATAAATATTTGAAATCACTTGTTCCATCTACTTTTGCAGCATAATACAATTCATTTGGGATTTGTTTAAAATTTTGTCTTAACAAAAATACATAGAATATACTAACCAAGAAAGGAACGATTAACACAGTATATGAATCTTTCCAACCCAAATTTGTTATAGTTTCGAAGTTTGTTATTGTAAACATTTCTCCAGGAACCATCATGGTTGCCAACAATAGTGAGAATAAAACTTCTTTACCTTTAAATTCAAGTCTTGAAAAAGCAAATGCTGATAAAATAGTGATGAACAATCCTAGTGAAGTTGAAGTTAATCCAACTATTAATGTATTTCTCATGTATCTACCAAAATCTGCTTGAGCCCAAGCATTTATATAATTGCTAAAATGGAATTCTTTCGGAAAATATGTTGGTTTTACTAAATAATATTCTTCTAAACTTTTAACTGAAGATATAACCATCCAATAGAACGGAAACAAAACCGAAACCGCTATAATTGTTAAAAATGCATAAACTATTATTTTGTTAATAATTTTTACTATTTTTTGTCTTTTCTCTACTTGTTTTAAGTCTTTTACTTCGACCGCAAAATTATTCATAATATGTTGGCCTCCTAGTAATGTACTTTCTTTTTACTTACAAACATGTTTACTGCCGTAAGCGCAAGTATAAACATAAATAATATAATAGCTGCAGCTGAAGCACGACCCGTAAACGAGTTAGCTAACGAATCATAGATATATCCAACCATAGTATTCATTCCGTATAAATCGATGTCTTCTCCGAAAATACCAATAACACTTGTATATTCTTTGAAAGCGCCAATAAATCCTGTAATTAATACATATGCAATCATCGGCGAAATTAAAGGAACAGTTATTTTAGTAAATACTCTATGTCTTGGTGCAGCATCAATTTTTGCAGCATCATAATATTGCTTACTAACGCTTTGAAGTGCTCCCATTAAAATTAAGATTTTGAATGGTAATGCATTCCAAACAATATATATACAAAGCACAAACATTTTAGTGAATTTTGTTGCCCCTAACCCAATCCAGTCGATTGGTTTAATTCCAAAAAATCCAATTAGATTATTTATTATTCCTGAAGTTGTAACTACACTTCCTATTTTCACTTGATTAAACATTACCGAAAATACCATCCCAATTGCTATTGCATTTGTAACATATGGAATAAAGAAAATTGTTTGATATATCTTTTGTAGTGGTTTAATTGAATTTAATGCCACCGCAATAAATAAAGCTAATAGTGTAGATGCAGGAACTGTTATTACTACAATTATTAAAGTATTTCCTAAAATTTCTCTAAATTTAGAATATCCTAATACTTTAGTGTAGTTCTCGATTCCGAATGAAAAGCTAGCGCCAGCCGCTGCTGTAGTAGTTTTGTATCCGTTTAAGAATGAAATAATAACCGTTCTAAATAATGGATAAACTGTAAATACCAACAGTATTAACAATGCTGGGGCTAAATACAGCCACCCTTTCCAATTATTTTTACCCTCCATATTATCTTAACCTCGCTTCTGTTTCACGGTTAAATAATAATACTTTGTTAGGTTTTAAATTGAATTTAATTTCTCCTGATTTGTTAACTTTAATATCAGCATCAATAATTGCTCTAAATGTTGGTTTTTCACATGCTTCATTTGTTGCTATAACAGATGAATCACGTCCCATAACTTCAACATGTTCAACATTTGCAGTAAATACTCCATTAGAATTAACGATAAATCCTTCAGGTCTTATACCAATATAAATTTCTTGATCTTTAAATGTTGTATCTTGGATTTTTTCTTTTCCAATATAAACACCACCATTTTTAATAACACCTTTAAAAACGTTAATTGGTGGAGTTCCTAAAAACTTAGCAACGAACAAATTATCTGGATCATCATAAACAGCTTGAGGTTCACCCATTTGTTGCATTACTCCATAATTCATTACAATAATTTCATCAGAAATACTCATTGCTTCTTCTTGGTCATGTGTTACAAACACTGTAGTAACTCCAGTTTCCTTTTGAATACGTTTAATTTCTTCACGAGTTTGTAAACGTAAACGAGCATCTAAGTTTGATAATGGTTCATCTAGTAATAAAACATATGGTTGTTTTACAAGTGCTCTAGCAATAGCAACACGTTGTTGTTGTCCACCTGATAATTCTGATGGTTTACGATCTAGTAAATCACCAATTTGCACTAGGTTTGCAACTTCTTGAGCTCTATTTAATGCTTCATCTTTTGGAACTTGAAGATTGATAAGTGGAAACATTATGTTATTTCCAACAGTCATATGTGGATATAAGGCATAATTTTGGAAAACCAATCCAATCCCTCTTTTTTCTGGCGCAAGATTTGTTACATCATTTTCATCAAAGAAAATTTTCCCTGAAGTTGGCGTTTGTAATCCGCTTAACATATATAATGTTGTAGATTTCCCACATCCAGAAGGTCCTAATAATCCAATAAGTTTTCCAGAAGGTAAAACCACATCTAAATTATTAACCGCTTTTACTTCCCTACCTGTTTTTTTATTAGTAAAAACTTTAGTAAGATTTTGTAATGTTATTTTCATTTTTTTTCTCCATACATCTGAATTTTTGTTATTTAATTTTTCCAAAAAGTATACTCATCGTACTTTTCTACAATATATCTTTATTATACCAAATAAACACAATTTTTCAACTAAAAAGAGAAAAAATCGACAAAAAAAATAAGATAAAAATGCTAATTTATGGTTTTTTCGAAAGTAATTTAAAATACTTAAATAAATAAAAATACTTAAGCAAAAAGCTTAAGCATTTTATCATTTTAATTAAAATTCACAATTCTTAGGAGTTCTAGGAAATGGAATAACATCTCTTATGTTTTCTACCCCAGTTAAATACATAATTAGTCTTTCAAATCCCATACCAAAACCACTATGTTTACATCCACCAAAACGACGTAAATCTAAATACCAGTCCATATCTTTTTCATGAATACCAAATTCTACCATTCTTGAAAGTAAAACATCCATTCTTTCTTCTCTTTGAGAACCACCACATAATTCTCCACTACCTGGTACTAACAGGTCAACAGCTGCTACTGTTTCGTTATCATCATTTAATCTCATATAGAAGGCTTTAATATCTTTTGGCCAATTTGTTACAAACACTGGTGATTTATAATAAACTTCTGTTAAATATTTTTCATGCTCGGTTGCTAAATCTTCACCATAAATAGGTTCATTTTCGAATTTAACACC
>JAVBOS010000149.1:0-7001 GCA_031550255.1 Anaeroplasmataceae bacterium
TAATGCCTATAACTTTGGAATTGAAGAAGTAGCAAGAATTGCAATAAACTTAGGAGTTAAATACTTCGCAGTTAAAAATGTCGTTGAAGCAAATAAAATAAGAATGTTATCAAAAGATTCAGTTATATTAATTTTAAATAAAACTAATACAAATATTTATGAAATAAAAAGAAATGGATATTTATTAAGCGTTGAAAATGAGGAACAGAGAGATTTTTGTCTAAATAATAAAATATGTTATCATTTAAAAATTAATTCTCAGATGAATCGGTTTGGAATTTCAAATAATGATATAGACAAATATATAACACCTTTTTTAAGTGGATTATTTTTACATGTTCCTACAGATGATTTAAAAGAAAATGAATATGAAATTAAGAAAATGGAAGAATTAGTGGAAAAATATAATTTAAAAGACATTGATATTCATATTGGAGGAACAAATTGTCTTAAGAATAATAACAAATATATTTACCGCATTGCAAGTGACATTTACAAAGACTCCATTTCATTAACTGGTGAAATAGTTAGTGTAAGAAAAATAAAAGAAGGAGAAAGTGTTGGTTATAATCACGACTTTGTAGCAAAAAAAGATTGCTTAATTGGAATATGCAATTTAGGATATGTTGATGGTTTGTCAAGAATTAACAAAGATAATTATGTCTATATAAATAATAATAAATATTTCTTTATTGGATTAAAGTGTATGGATTGCAGTTTTATTTTAATTGATGAGAATGTTAATGTTAATGATAATGTTGAAGTAATAGGACAAAATATTAGTTTAGAGATTTTTTGTGAAAATAATGAAATAATAAAGCACCAAGCTTATTTAATACTTAAGTAAAATAATGTAGAAAAAAGTAGAAAAGTATTATATAATAAAAATGGTGAGAAAAATGTACATACTACTATATAATCCATTGAGTGCTAAAAACACAGGTATTAAAAAATACGAAAAATTATGTAAGAAATTCAAAAAGAAAAATATTGAATATATAGGTTATAACATTCTTGATTTTAATGGAAGAGAAATGGAATTTGCTTTAAGCTTAAAAGAAGATGACATTGTAGTTATTATTGGTGGAGATGGAACACTTAGCCAAGTTATAAATAAAATAAGAGGAATAAATATAAAAAATAGAGTTTTCTTTTGTCGCGCTGGTAGTGGAAATGATTACTGCCGCGACCATAAAGGGAATTATTTTGAAATAACACATGAACTTAAAACTTTTCCTAAAGTGATTGCTAATGGAAAAGAAGGAAAGTTTATTAATGGTGTTGGTATGGGTATTGATGCTGCTGTATGTGATAGAGTTAATGCTAACCATAAAAAAGGAATAGAAGAAAGTTATTATAAAAGTGCAATTAAGGTTTTTAAAAATTTCAAGCAATTTCCAATAACAATAACTATCGATGGACAAGAAAAAAAATATGATAAAGTTTGGTTTGCTGCTATCCAAAATGGTAAATATTTTGGTGGAGGAATGAAGATTGCGCCTAAAGCAGAAAGATTGGATGAATATTTAGATATCTATATAATTGAAGGTATAAAATTATTTAAGTTGTTATTAATATTTCCTTTAATTTTTATAGGAAAACATATATGGTTTAAAAAATATGTTCATGAGTTTAGAGGTAAGCATATAATACTTGAATCTTTGGTATTTGATAAAGTCCAAAGAGATGGAGAAGTATTGGATAATATAAATAAAATAGAAGTAAGAAGATAAAAGGTTATTCAAATTAATGAATAACCTTTTTTTTATCTTTTGCGTCCTAAACCAATCTTGTTATAAACTTTATTAATTTTCTTATAAGCTAAATTATTTGCGTAATTTCTTCCATCATCTAAAATCTTATCAAGTTCTTCAGAATTAAATATTTCATTATATTTATCTTGAATAGGTTTTATTAAGTCACATATTGCGTTTGCTAAGTCTTCTTTAAAAACTGCATAACCACTATTTTCATATTTTGCTTCTAATTCTTCAACAGTTAAATTAGAGATACATGAATAAATTGTAAGTAGGTTTGATACACCTGGTTTATTTTCCATATCGAATTTAATTTTACCATCTGTGTCTGTAACAGCACTCATAATCTTTTTACGAGTAATATTTAAATCATCTAATAATGTAATGTAAGCTTTAGGATTTGGATCAGATTTGCTCATTTTTTTAGTTGGTTCACACAAAGACATTACCTTTGAACCTTTTTTAGCTATAACTGGTTCTGGAACAACAAATGTTTCACCAAATCTATTATTAAATCTTATTGCTAAGTCTCTGGTTAATTCGAGGTGTTGTTTTTGATCTTCACCAACTGGAACAATATCAGCATCATACATTAAAATATCAGCTGCCATTAATGTAGGATAAGTAAGAAGAGATACGTTAACTCCTTCAACTTGTCTAACTTTTTTATCTTTATATTGTGTCATTCGTTCTAATTCTGAAACATAACCGGTACATTCCATGATATACCCTAATTGGTTATGCTGTGAAACTTCTGATTGAATAAATAATTTTACCTTTTGTGGGTCTAATCCACATGCTAAATAAATCGCCGCCAAGCTTCTAATATTTTTTCTTAATTGAAGTTTGTCTTGTGGAACGGTAATTGCATGTAAGTCAGCAATAAAAATTAAAAATTCAATATCACCTAATTCGTTTTGCATTTTAACAAAATTTTTAATTGCTCCTATATAATTACCTAATGTAATGTTTCCACTTGGTTGAATTCCTGAAACTAATCTTTTCATACTGTGTCCTCCTTTAAATAAAAAAGCATCCTTATATTATATAAGGACGCAAAATGCGCGGTACCACCTTAGTTCTAGAATAATCTAGCACCTCTAAACTCGTAACGTGAGAAAACGGATGTCATTAGCATCTCTCAAAAGTCCATTCTGTTTTAAATGCTCTAATTTTTCACCAGCCAATTAGTCTCTATAAGTCATTTTTAACATACTATTCTTTATCAACGATTTATTATATTATATCAAAATATATTAATATGTAAATAGTTTTCGGTTGCTATCCTTATTTAAATAATATATAATACAAGAAAGTTAAATTAGGAGAATGTTATGAAAAAAGATATAAAGTCAGCAATTATAATCACATCAATTTTTTTATTTTTATCATTTGTTTTATTTGGAGTGTCTTTTTTTATAGTCCAAAAAGGCGATAATATTTTGTATTTTGAAATTGGAATATCTCTTTCAATTATTATGGTATTATTTATTTTGATTAATGGTTTTAATAAAAAAGAGAAGAAGAATATAATTGATAAAAGAGCTGGTACTTTCAATTCAAATGATTTTAAACATGTTACGTATAATAATGAAAGAGTGAAATTTTATTATACAATACTTTTTTTAATAATTATTGCAATAATTGTTTCAATTATACACGTTTTTGTTTTATAAAGTTAAAAAGCATAATATTTATGTTTAAAATTCGTTTTTTTTAATTAAAACGAATTTTTTTTATGAAAAAAACATTTTTTCTATACTTTTCGTGCAAAAATAATATAAAAAGTTGAAATTATTTCGAATGTACACGTTTTCATAAAATTTTATAAAAAAAATGCTTGCATTAATGTTTTTGTTGGAATATAATGATTAGTAAACAAAAAAGGAGAGAAAAAAATATGAAAAAAGTAATATTATCAGTAATGTTCGCTGTTTTCTTTTTCACATTAACTAGCTGTAAAGACAATGTTGACCCAGCTGAAGGTAATGTTTATAAAACTACATACGGTGTACAATACGATACATTAAATTATTTAGTAAGTTCATCTGCGACTGATAGCCAATTCTTCGCTAATAACGTAGATGGTTTATTAGAAAATGACAGATTTGGAAAATTAATTCCATCTTTAGCAAAATCAGTTAAACCAAATGATGATGCAACAGAATGGACTGCTGTATTAAAAAACAATAACTATTGGTATGACGTTGCAGGTGACCAAGTTGCTGAAATCGTTGCTGACGACTTCGTTGCTGCTGCAGATTATATCTTAAATCCAAAATATGCATCACAAGTAACTTCAATGTGGTTCATGTTTGTTGAGGGAGCAAAAGCTAGATATTGTTCACATTATATCAAAAACTCTGTAGATAATGGCGAAACAGAAGCTTCAGTAAAAGCTCAAGAAGATTATCTAGACTTATGTGATGGAGTAGAAGGAATTAATGCTGCTGCCCCTACAAGTGTAAAAATTGGTATTGAAGCAGTAAAAGATAATGAAATTAAATATACATTAACTCAATCTGCACCTTTCTTTAACACTGCGTTAACATATAATTCATTCTATCCAGTTAACCGTGAATATGCGTTTAAATATGGTATTAACTTTGGAGAAAATAGCCAAAGATTACTATATAATGGAGCATTTATAATGTCAACTGACAATGCTAATGAATTAATCGTTCAATCTAAAAATCAAAAATATTGGGATAAAGATAATGTTAAAATATCTGAAATTAGATACCAATTCTATGATACAACAGGATTATCACCTGAGTTTAACCGTAATCTATTTGAAAATGGAGAAATTACAGGATTCGTAATTAGCCAAGATGATGAAAATGGATTTAAAAAATATATATTAGGTGACGATAATTCTGGTACAAAAGATAACCCAGTTAATCAATATGCAGTTCCTGTTACTACAGTTTCTGAATATACGTATTACACATTATTTAACTTTAACCGTACTGAGACTACTGGTACTGGAAGTACTTCAAAACAATTAGCAGACGTTAAAGCTGCTTTAGCAAACAAGAGCTTCCGCCAAGGAATCTTCTATGGTATGGATTCTACTCCATGGAGAACTCGTTTTAATAAAGATAATCCAGGAAGTTTAACTCGCCGTACATATATGATGTCAGAATTAGCAACAGATACATCAGGTGTTGACTATATCGATTATGTTTATGCTGAATATGCTGTAAAAAGTGGTTTAGCTGCATCAAATGCTAGCTTTGCTACTAAAGTAGAAAAAGGTAAAGCAATTTTAGCGGATGGTGTACATAACCAAGATGGAACAGATAAAGTAATGAATAAAACAACTGCTGCTAATGCATTTGCTGCTGCAAAAACTGCATTACAAGCAAGTGGAGTTACATTCCCAATTCGTATTGAATGTTTTGCTCCAGGAACTTCAGCGACTATTGTAAGTTATTACCAATCTATTTGTAACCAAATGAATGCAGATTTTGGTAGTTATGTAAACTTTGTATTAAGATCATTTAACAGCTCAATTGAATGGAGTACTGCAAGTAATACACAAAATCTTGACCTACGTTTCTATATGGGTTGGGGTCCTGACTATGCTGACCCATTAACATATTTAAACACTTATATTATTGGTGGAGATATGGTTGACTATTCAGGTTTAGACAAAGATGCTACATTAGCTAGACAAATTCTAGGTGAATATACTGACTTAGTTAAAGCTGCAAACAAAATTACTGATCCTAAAAAATCAGATCAAAGATTTGCTGCATTAGCAAAAGCTGAATATAAGTTATTATTTGAAGATGCTATTATTGTTCCTTATTATGCACAAAATACTGTGCAAGTACAAGTTTCAAAAACTAAACCATATACAGCACCAAATGCTCCTTATGGATTAGCTAAAATGAAATTCAAAGGATTAGAAGTTCTTACAGAACCTGTTACACGTGCTGAAAGAGAAGCTCTAAGACAAGAGTACTTAGCTGAAAAAAATAAATAATTAATAAGACAAAGTACATTAATTGTAGGGACACGAAAAATGTCTCTACAATTTGTCTTTGTATTAAACGGAGGTTTTTATAAATGAATAATGAAAATATAAAAAAAGATAATATATTTACAAATATCATTGATAGTATTGTTTATTTTTTTAAAAAAGATTTGACAAAATATGTATTAAAAAGAATTATGTCTGGGCTTGTTACTTTAATTTTATTAGTTGCAACAGTATTTTTACTATTAAGATTAATACCAAAAGAAAACTATTTAGATTTTGGTTTAAAACAAAAAATGAATGCTTTGACTTGGAAAATTTATTCAGAAAATATATTTCATAAATATGGTTTTGATAAACCAGTTTTTAGTGAATTGTTCAAGTTTTTGACTAAAATTCTGCCATTTCCAAAAAAAGTTTGCGTAGATGAGTTTTTTAGTTTAGATACAGGGGATTTAATATGTGGGAAATATTTGACTAGATGGATTGATTTAGGAACATCATTAGCACAATTTAAAGGAAAAACTGTAACAGAATTGTTAGCAAAAAGATTTCCCATTTCATTTAAAGTAGGATTTATTGTTTTAATAATTAGTTATGCTATAGCTTACCCAATGGGAGTGTTTATGGCAAAATTTAAAGGTGGAATAGTTGATAAGATCGGTAATGCATATATTGTTTTAATAGCTGCTATACCATCGATTGTTCTATACTATTGCTTTATGTTATTAAACTTTAAACTTCATATTCCTGTAATTTATAATGTTGATAAACCTATTACGATGTTATTACCTATAACTGCAGGTGTATTCATGGCTGTGCCAGGAATTATGTTGTATGTAAGAAGATTTATGGTTGATGAAATGAATTCTGAATATGTAAAATTTGCTAGAAGTAAAGGTTTATCAGAAAATAAAATTTTATTTAAACATGTTTTAAGAAATGCAATGGTTCCAATTATTCGTAATATTCCTGGAAGTATCATTGCTTGCTTAACAGGAGCTTATTTTATGGAAAAATTATGGGCTATACCTGGAGCTGGTAACCTATTAATATTATCGATGAATAATGCTAAACCTGATAATCCACTTGTACAAGGAATCGTAATCGTTTATGCTATGATATCAATGGTAAGTTTTTTACTTGGAGATATTGTAACAGTATTATTTGATCCACGTATCAGTATTACAAAGAAATAATAGGAGGAAGTTATATGACAAAAAAGAAATTATTAGAAACATATTCAACTGAAGACCTAT
>JAVBOS010000041.1:0-5168 GCA_031550255.1 Anaeroplasmataceae bacterium
ATTTTTGTCACTTACAATAACTTCTATTTTCTTAGACATATTAACACTTCCTTCCCACACTTACATTGTACTCTAATATATGTATTTGACAATATAAAATGATTATGAAAATGCATTCAATTTTATGAAAATGTTTTACAAATTATTTACTACTTTTGCAATGTCTAAAGCTATATAAAAACACTTCATTGAAGTATCTAATTCGTGCTTGCCTAAAATTCTTTTATCCCATTTTCGGGTATCTAAATTATCAGCACCATATAGGAAATTATATAAATTTAAACCTCTAAAATTACACATTGCTTGAATAGCACTAACTTCCATTTCAACAGTTAAACATCCATCATTTTTACGTTTTTCAAGATTATCTTTAGTTTCCCTATAAAAGGCATCAGTTGTCCATGTTTTTCCTGTTATAAAGTCAATATTTCTTTGACTTAAAATTTCACATACTTTATTATAATTTTTAATTTCAACATAATCAGAGGCTTCCATGTAATGATAACTTGTACCTTCATCACGAAAAGCATGAGTTGGTACTATAATTTTACCAGCTGTGATATTTCTATCTAAAACACCACAACTTCCAAAGATTACAATATTTTTACTATTAAATATATAACTAAATTCTTCTAACAATCCAACTGTCATAGGAGCTCCTACTATTGTCATATAAATACCTATATTAGTATTTCTCATTAAATAAAATAGATGCTCACCATTAGTTCCACTAACATGAATTGAATCAACTAATATAAGTAAATCTTTTTCTTTCAAATTATCAATTATTTTCTTCGAAAAGGTTATTAATATTGTTTTTACATTTAAAGTTCTTTTTTCATAACAATCTTTCGGTAAAATAATTTCTTTACTATTTTTATCAAAACTATTTATTATACTCATATTTTTACTTCATTTAATCAATTATAGCATAAAAAAAGATTTAGAATCTAAATCTTTTTCAAATTATTTGTTTTGTTTTAAACTTTCATAATAATAAGTTTTAATATCTTCTTTTTTATTAGAATCACATGACCCAGATGTACATGATTTAGCACTTGAGCATGATGAACAGCTACTTTCTTTTTTCACGATTTTTCTATATAAAATAAATGATACTAAAGCTACTACAAGTATTAATATTAAAATATCTATTAGATTCAAAATATCACTCCTATTAATGAACCAATTCCAAATACCAAGTAAGATAATAACAACGCTAATAAAGTTTGAAAACCAATCGCTTTAAACATTTTTTTATTACTACCAAGTTCTCTACGCATAGCAGCAATTGCTCCAAAACAAGGAGCACTAAATAGATTAAACACCATAAAAGCATAGGCACTAGTTCCGCTAAAGAATGAGAATATTTGTGAGTTAAATAATACACTACCGGCACCCTCTGCAACTCCAGCAATAACTTCCATAGAAGAAACTACCCCTTCTTTAGCCACTAAACCTTGAATCGCAGAAACAGAAGCGGCCCAGCTTAATTCTCCTAACATTGGATAAAATATCCAAGAAATCGCATTTCCAATCGATGCCAAAATACTTTCATTTACATCTACACCATATTCAAATCTCCAGTTAAATGATAATAATAACCAAATAAATATAGATGTTAATAAAATAATACTTCCTGCTCTTTTAATAAATTCCATTGTTTTTTCATAAACATCTTTTAATACGTATTTAATTCCAGGAATTTTATATTCAGGTAATTCAGAAATAAATGTTGAAGACTTTCCTTTAAAAATAAATTTTTTTAATAAAACAGCTGAGAATAGTATTACCGCAATCGCAAAGAAATAAAGTGAAGCAGAAACTAAACCTGCACTATTTGGGAAAAATGCTCCAGCAAATAATGCAATAATCGGTAATTTTGCGCTACATGGAATAAATGGTGTTAAAACAATCGACATTTTTCTTTCATTTTGATTTTCAATTGTTCTTGTTGTCATAATTCCCGGAACAGAGCATCCACTACCTACAATAAATGGAATTAAAGCTTTCCCACTTAAACCAAATTTTCTAAATAACATGTCTAACATAAAAGCAATACGTGACATGTATCCAGTTGTTTCTAATATAACAATACATATGAATAAAATAATTAATTGTGGAACAAATCCTAGCACAGCTCCAACTCCACCAATAATCCCATCACAAAGCAAACTAACTGCCCATTGTGAAGCACCAGCATTTGTTAATGTATCACTTAACCCGCCTGCAATACTATCAAATAATCCGGCAACTAATTCAACTGTTGCACCACCAATAACGCCAACGGCTAACATATATATTAAAGTCATGATTACCGCAAAAATAGGTAATGCTGCCCACTTATTTAGAAATACTTTATCAAGCTTATCAGTAATAATGTCAATATTCATAATAACCGTACCTGATGATTTAATATCTGTTATGTAATTATATCGTTGATTAGCAATTACTTGTTCTAAATCCATATTATAATGATCTTCTAAAATAATTATACTTGATTTAACTTGTTCATTTGTTTGTTTAACTAGTAAAGCATCACCTTCTAATAATTTAACCGAAGTAAATCGTTTATGGCCTAAACTTATTGTTTTACTGATATTATCAATTTCTTTTTCTACTCTTGGTTCAAATATTTTATTATGTCTATTCTGAATGACATTTTTATCTTTAATAACAGTTAATAAATCTTCAATTCCCGTTTTCTTTAATGCAGATATTGATATAACTGTTACTCCTAATTTTTCACTCAACTTTTCAACATCAATAAATATTCCTTTCTTTTCAAGAATATCTAACATATTTAAAGCTATAACAACCTTTGTATCTAATTCTAATAATTGTGTTGTTAAATATAATGATCTTTCAATAGATGTCGCATCGATTATATTAACAATCATATCTGGTGTTTCATTTAAAACAAAATTACGTGATATTTCTTCTTCGGAAGAATATGGACTTAATGAATAAATTCCTGGTAAATCAATTAATTCATCTTCTGTTCCCTTTATAATTCCTGTTTTTCGTTCAATTGTAACCCCTGGCCAATTTCCTATTTTTTGGTTTAGACCAGTTAATTGATTAAATAATGTTGTTTTTCCACTATTTTGATTTCCGACTAATGCTACTTTCATTATCTAGTCACCTCTACATTTATATATTTCATTTCTGCTTTACGAATACATAATTCATATCCACGCACTAAAACATCAATTGGATCTCCAAATGGTGCTATTTTTTTTATTTCAACAACTACACCTTGTGTAATTCCCATATCTAACAATCTTCTTCTTAATTCTTTATTTTCATTCTCTAAAGAAATAACTTTTCCACGTTGTCCAATTTGTAATTCACTTAAATTACATTTTGTTCCTAATTGAACTCTTTCTTTCATAAAATACCTCCATGTTAACTGGCGTTAACTTCAATAATATTATATCACTTACAATTTACAAGTCAAGAAAATGTTAATCTAAGTTAACTTTTTTTGTCATAAAAAAAGGAACTTGTAAAAAATTCCTTTTAATAAAATTAAAGTCTTAATTTGAAATTAAAAATTCATAAAAAATTCATCTAAATTATAAAATTCATCTAGGTATTTTCTAGTATTTAATACCATTTCTTTGAAAAGTTCTTTAGCTTCATTTATAGATAGTGATGCACATAGTGGTTGATCAATAAAAGCATTAAATATTTGATTTAAGTCACGTGTTTTAATTCCTTCATAAGTAGCATCAACATTTATACAACTTCTTAAAACTAGATTTTTAACTGATATTGGCAATTTATTCGAAACCACAGGCTTTACACAATCATTTGAGAAAACACAATTTGTTTCAACTATACTTCCTAAAGGCATATCGGGCATTTGTCCAACATTTGGCATATTAACATTGGAAACTCGAGTTTCTAATCCACAAATTGCTCTTATCAAATCAACTGCTTCTTCACTTGATTTTAAAACTCTATTTACTTTTATATTTTCATTAGCAATATCAAAGGTTTCTTTTATTCTTTCATTTTGAAGTTCTATACGTTTTTGGGGTGTTGTCAAACTATATGCCCATTTTTCTAATGGATTTTCACTTAAATACCAGTTGTGATTAACAAACTCAACTAAGTGTCTATCACCAGCTGCTGCTAAAGCGCCATAACGTTTGTATAAATCCATTTTAACTTTATTTCCATAGAAAAAAGAATTTGTCTTAAAATCAAAGCGGCCAAAATCTCTATTTTCATAATAACCTTCTTCATAAAATTTTTCCATAAAGCTAGGTATCAACTTCAAAAGATCAATATCTTTATATTTAGCTTCAGTAATCCATGTAAAATGATTAATACCAGATGCATCAGTATATAAGTCTTTTCTATCAACATTTTTAATGTTTAATTCTTCTTCTAAAACTCTTGATAAAAATTCTTGAGCATGAAACACTTCATGGCAACATCCAAATGCTTTTATCTTAGGAAAAACATCATATAATGTTTTAGTACAAATACTCATCGGATTTGTTAAATTTAAAACCCATGCATTTGGACAATATTTTTCAATTTTTTTAGCAAAACTTTCATATATAGGAACAGTTCTCATGCCCCTAATTACACCGCCTGGTCCTGTTGTATCCCCAACAGCTTGATATATACCGTATTTTTGCGGAGTTTTTATATCACTAGCAAATTCATCTAATGTTCCTGGTAAAATCGAAATAATAACAAATCTTGAGCCTTTTAATGCATCTTCAATGTCTTTATAAACAGTATAGTTCCATGTTGATATAGTATCTGGTTCTTTATTAATAATATTTCCTATTTTTTGATTTACTAAAGCTGCTTCATAATCAATATCATAAAGTGATATTTCTCCACTTACATCTTTCATTAAAGCTAAATCATTCATAAAAATTCTTGCCCACATCTTTGATCCCCCGCCGATATATGCAATTTTAATTTTTTCCATATTTGTTCTCCTATTTAATAGAATCTAATATATATTGTTTCAACTTTTGGCGATAATTATTATATAATTGTTCATATTCACTTTTCTTTATTTCTGTACTTACTGAAATTGAATCAATTGGCCAACCTGGTTTTATTTCACTATGTTGTTTTCCAACAATGTAAAAAGAGTTAAAACTAGCCACTTCATGTTCATTTGATTGAAATTCAAA
>JAVBOS010000113.1:0-11838 GCA_031550255.1 Anaeroplasmataceae bacterium
GTAGGGACAAATAGAGAAAAAATAGTCAAAAATATATCAGACTTACTTACAGATAAGGAATTGTACAATAAAATGAGCACAGCTCATAACCCTTATGGAAATGGAAAAGCTTGTGAAAGAATAGTTGAATATTTAAAATAATAATCATGATGAAAATTGCATTTTGTATAAGAGCAAATTATTTAGAACATAAAGGTGGTGATGTTATACAACTTTTGAAAACAAAAGAATTATTAGAAAAAATTTATAAGATACAAGGAGTAATTGTCATAGATCCTGATGAATTGGACAATTCTTATGATATTGTACATGTTTTTAATCTTTTAACGGTTGAAGAAACCTTGGCTTTTATTACAAAAGCAAAACAATTAAATATAAAAATAGCAATATCAACTATATATTGGGATTATACATATATTGGTGTTGAAAAATTTCTTTTACCTTTTAAATTTAAGCTTACACCAATTTCGGCATTCATAAGTACTAAATTTATAAAAATTGTATCATTAATTATTGGGAAACCATTTGTTTTATCTAATACTTTTAAGAAAAATATTAAAAAGATGATAGATTGTGCAGATATTCTATTGCCTAATTCTATGGAGGAAATTAATAAAATTATTGAATTCGCAAAATTAGATGAAAAAACGATTCTTTCTAAAACATCTGTTATTCCAAATGCAGCAGATTTTTCTGAGGTATTTTATAACATTGATATTTTGTCGAAATACAAATTACCAAAAGAATATGTTTTACAGATAGGCAGAATAGAATTCATTAAAAATCAACTTCAAACAATAAAAGCTTTATTCAATCATCCTTCTATTCCTATTGTTTTTGTAGGAAAACCATCTCAATTAAATTATGTAAGGGTAGTAAAAAATTTAGCTAAAAAACGAGGAAATGTATTTTTTATAGAAGAAACTTCTTATGAAGAAGTGCAACTTTTTTATAGGCATGCTTTAGTTCATGTTTTACCATCATTACGAGAATCACCGGGATTAGTATCAATAGAGGCAATAGCAAATAAATGTAAAATAGTAGTATCAAATGATTTTTTTACTCCTTGTAAAACGTATTTTGAAAACATTGCATCCATTGCAAATCCATTGAAAAAGAAAGATTTGGAAAGAAAAATACTGGAAGAGATACAAATGAATAGAGATTTGACAAAGGCAAAACTTTCAATTAAAAATAGATTTTCATGGGAAGTAACAGCACAAAAAACGTATGAAGCCTACAAAAAATTGATATAAAAATAGCAAATAATTATAACTTAAAAAGTATACTCAATGTATGGCATAGGTGTTGATTACGAGGTTGTGCAAAAATAAAAATACAGCCTCCGAGATTTGAATATTTGAAAAAGAGCTTGGAGAAATTCCGAATAAATTACTCAAAAAGGGGCTTTTAAAAACTTTTGAACAGCCTCTCAAGTGATCAAAAGATAATTTTCTTGTAATTATCCTAAAGTGTCTCAATTTGAAGAATATACCTATTTGTACAATACCAAGGAAGAGTTTGTAAATTTGTTGATTTATATGCTAAAAGGCTATTACCATTGCAAAAGCTTCAGAAAATATATATAATTTGATTGTAGTAATATTTGGGGAATAAGAGGAAAACAGATAAAATGTATATTAGATAGTTTATAGTGTAAAGTATATTTAATGGTATTAAGATTGGATGCTTGATAAGAAAGTCGAAATTTTTTAGAAGCAAAATCTATTATTAAGAAAAAATAAATTTATTCTAAAAAAAGGAAAATTAGCATAAAGATATTTTAGGCATCATAATTTGTTATTTTGTGTTTATTTTATAAATATTTCTGATATAAACTGATCATGAAGAATTTAAAAAAAGTAGTTTTTGTTATTTTGCTGACATTTTGTTGTAACTTTACTTTTTCTCAATCATATTGGATAAAAGAAGACTTTGCTTCTCATGGAATATCTTCGTCATATTCTACTTTTGATATGGAAACATTACCTTCTAATGTAATTTTAAATTGTGTTAATTCAAATGTGGAAAGTGCAGATGGCGATTGTAATGGGCAAGGAAATTCATTACGAGTGAAAGTCGATGGTGGGTATGCTGAATTTACGGTTCCTGATGCAGGACGTGTGCGTATAGGGTTAAAAGCTAAAAGTTCAAATGCCAACCGGATAATGAAAGTTTATAAAAATGGAATTTTAGATTCTACTTTTTTCGAGTTAGATGCAAATCATTGTGCTGAATATTTAGATACGGTTAAAACCGTAAATCCTGTAACATATAAAATTGCAAGTGAAAATACAGGTCCTGGTGTAGTTTCTTATATTCATGTACATAAGTACACTGAAGGGGAAATAGTTGACGAAGATCCATATATTGTCGATGAGTACAATATAAATAAAATTTGGATAAATGAAGTTATGCCAAGTAATATAGATGGTATGATGTATGATACCTGGGATTTTCCTGATAGTTGGGTGGAATTTTACAACAGTAGCAATAGTGATAGTAATTTATTAGGATGGAAGTTAGTGGCAGCAAATGGGGAATGGATTATACCTGTTGATTGTATTGTACCGGCAAATGGTTATAAAGTTGTTTATTTGGAAGAAAAAAATATTGGATTACACGCCCCATTTCTTTTGGATATAGGGGGAGATTTAGTTACTTTGATGAGAGCTGATGGAACAGTAGAAGATAAAATGCCTGCAAAGTTTGAAAAAAATATGCCACCAAATAATTCTTATGGTAGAGTAAATGATTCTGTAGATTTGTGGGGTTGGTTTTTGCAGGAAACACCGGGAAAAACAAATAATACAAGCCAAGTAATGGCAAGTGATCAAATAGCGCCAAATGTTATTTTTAGTGTTAAGGGGGGAATTTATGAAACAGCACAAAGTATTATACTTTCTTTGCCTCAAGATACACCTTCAATTTTGAATGAAACGAATATTTACTATACTACAGATGGATCTGAACCGACACAGCACTCTACTCAATATGCAGGAGTTATTTCTTTAGATACAACAACAGTAATTAGGGCAAAAGTAATATCATCAGATTATTTGCCAAGATTGTCCGTAAGTCAAACTTATATAATTGAAAATAGAAATTTTGATTTGCCAGTTATATCTTTAACGTTAGATCCTGAATATTTATGGGATGATACTATTGGTATTTACACTGATGGGAAAAACGGGATGGAAATACCTGCTTGTATAGAAGGTAAAAAGAATTATTTTACAGAATGGCGCAGACCTATGAATTTTGAGTACTATAGGGATGAAAAAGCGTTAAATCAATTTGGGGAAATGCGAATATCAGGTGCATGTTCAAGACTTTATCCCCAAAAAAGTTTTATTATCTATGGAAATAAAAGATTTGGAGAAAAAAGATATCTTGTAGATTTTTTTGATGATAAAAAGTCTATAGATTCAGATGGAGGTTATAAATCTTTCATGTTAAGAAATGCAGGGCAAGATTTCAATATCACTCAGTTTAGAGATGCGTTTACTCAATATTTGTTTGCAGGAAAGGCAGACATTGATTATCAAGCCTATCAACCATCATCTGTTTTTATAAATGGAAAATATTGGGGGATATTAAATATTAGAGAACGATCTGATGAGGATTTTATATTATCAAATTATAATATAAAGGATATTGAAATAGTAGAAAGTTTGGAACCGCGGAATAGTTCAAGTTATTATGATGAATTATTACAAATTTTAGATCAAGAAACCTTGACATATCAGGATATAAGCAGTCATATAGATGTCGTAGAATTTATAAATTATACAGTATTACAAATGTATGTTGCAAATATAGATTGGCCTGGGAATAATGTGGTAATGTGGTACAATCAACAGAATAAAAAGTGGAGATGGTTACTAAAAGATACAGACTTAGGTTTTGGAATGTGGGGTATAGAGTCCGATTTTAATATGTTAAATTACACCACAAGAACAGAACCATTTTATGAAAGTCCATTTACCTATGAATCTGAAAATACTTTTATTTATAGAAGAGTATTTTCCATTCCTCAGTTTCAAGAAGAATTTATTAATAGATTTTCGGTATACCTAGGAGATCTATTTCACAAAGAAGAGATAAATAATCAATTTCTTAAATTCAAAGAAAATGTAGAAGAGGAAATGATTTATCATAAGCAACGTTGGGGTGGAAATATTCAAGGCTGGGAAGCTGAAATTCAAAAAATGAAAAATTGGGGATTTCATCGAAATGATTACGTTTATGAGCATATTCAACAATTCTTTAAATTAGGAAATCCTATTTATGCAAAAGTCTATTCAACATTGGATTCGACAATAGGGTATAAAACAATAACGATTAATGATGTAGAGGTCTATAGAAATTATTTTGAAGGAAAACAATTTCAAAATAGAAATGTAAAAATATCGATAAAGGATACTCTTGGAAAAAATTTTAAAGCTTGGAAAATAAAGGAATTAAAAAATGGCGAGACAAAGATAACATATGTTACAACCCGTGAATTTACACATTTTATTGACACAAATTGCACATATTTCGAAGCATTTGCTTCTTTTGAGGAACATATACCTCAAAATATAGAGTGGAACCAGGATACAGTTTTTGTTTATAATGGTAATAATTCAATAGAATTAACAGCATTAGCGTCTTCAGGATTAAATGTAGAATATATATTAAAGGATACAATTGATGCTATAATAAAAGACAATGTATTGATAATAAAAAATCCGAATGTAAATAGTATTGAGATAACATTGATACAAGAAGGTAATATGATATATTCTGAAGCAGAGCCGTTAGTAAAGACTATTATTATTATGAAAAAGCAAGATGTAGAAATATTTTCTGATAAATTGGAATTAAAAATATATCCAAATCCGCCATTAAATGGATATTTTTGGATAGAAGTACCAAGGGAAGGAATACTGTTTATCAACGATATATTAGGAAGAACGATTTTAAATCAAAAGCTTATAGTTGGAAATAATTATATTGATATGTCAAAATTTCCAAAAGGCATTTATTTAGGAAATATTAAAATAGCAGAAGAAATAGTTAACTTTAAAATAACAAAATAAAGATTTAATTCTTTATATCAAAAACTAAATCTGTGAAACAAAGAATACTCCTATTTTGAGATAAGTGAACTATACTTTTTAGAAAGTGAGAATAATAGTCTTTTCTATGCCTATTTAGCTCAGATTAAAAATAAAAAATTAATGCAATGAGTTTCTGTATAAACTCAAATGCATTAAGTGTGTATTTGTTTTGTTATGAGATTTTTAAATTAGTAAAAGGCTAATATTTAGGTGTGTTTATAGTGGATAAATGAAACAAAATAAGTAAAGACAAAGAAAAAACCGTAACTTTGAAATTCCATACAAGTAAAAATTAAGATGATTTTCATTTGTCTTTTCATTTTTTTTGTTTTAAATATTGGCATTTTTGTTTCTTTTTTCAAAAAAAAAGCAACGGCTTTTACGTTGTTTTATATTTCTTATCTGTGGTTATATGATTGGTTGTTTATTAGTTTAAGTTACCATTTGTCCTCGAATTTACTTTTTCTAATGAAGTCTTTTCAAGAAATAGCAATGGTGCTATTGTTGTTTGTATTCTTTGTGGGCCAGATGATATCTAAAAGAAAGTTTACACTCACAAAATTTGGTATTATTTTTTCTTTATGTGTGATATTTCCTTTGGTAATAGCGTTATTTAATTCTTTTTATTTAGGTCACTCTGTTGAGCAAATAATACAAGGGGGAAGATATTTCTTTTTACCTGTAATTATACCCTTTCTTCTTTATAAATATGGGCTTTTTGAGAATTTAGATATTAAGAAGATTAAAATTTTATTTTATTTTTTTCTTGTTGGATCTTTTATTTTAGCATTGATTCAAGTTAAAAATTTTTCAGGAAATTTAGAAGAATTATGGTTTTATCAATTTTTTGATAAAGGTTTGGATGGGAATGTTGTCGCAGATAATCCATGGAATTACATTAGAGAGGGTAATTTTCGAGCAACAGGATTATTTGTGAGTTCAATAATGTTGACAATATTTTTTGCTATTACAGGAATATATTCTTTATTAACATTTGTAGTAAATAGAAATTACATAGCATTAATTTTTTTCATCATAAGCTTTTTGGGTATCCAATTAACACAAACAAGAATAGGATTGCTTATAATGCTGTTAAGTATAGGAATTATACTTATAATGCATTTTAAGAAAGGGGTCTCTTTATCGATGGGTATGTTATTCTGTATTCCTATATTTCTTATTTTTTTTACATTTCTTGTAATTAAATTTGGAGTAATAGATGATCTGTCTGCACAAGGTCGCCCTGTTCAGTATCTTTCTTTTTTTTCCGATTTTAAATTGTTAGGGAGTGGGCTCGGGAGTGATTTGGTTCTAGTAAAATATGATTCGTTTTACATTTCTATATTTTTAGCGTGTGGAATATTTTCAATAATGTATGTTTGGTATTTTTTTTATTTGTTAAAATGGTGCTATAGAAGTTTAAAAAAAACAGTGAAAGATAGTGAGAAATATATATTTGATATGTTAACACTTATAATAGGGTTAACTTTTATTTACGCGTTTGCATTTCAGTTTTTAGCAGGATCGTTCCTTTTTAAGCTGATTTTTGTGTTCATTTTTATATCCATTGAAGCTATAAAGAATGATTCCGAAACGATTTTGGTAGAAGATAAAATAGGAACCGTATGAAAAAAATTATCTTAGTAATTTTATATAAAGAAAATCTATCAACATCAAAGACATTGCATACAATAATGTCTTTTTATAAAGATTTGAAAAATTATAAATTGGTAATTTGGGATAATAGTCCGGAGGCAATAAAAAATATCACAGAACAGTTAAATGAAAAAGGAATAAATGATTTTGAATATATTCATACGTCTCAAAATGAATCTTTATCAAAGATTTATAACAAAGTAATTGAAAAATATAAACAAGAGGAGGTGCTGCATATTTTTGATCAAGACACAAATTTGACATTGGAGTTTTTTGAAAAAACGCAAGATGCAATCAGAAAAAATACAGAAATTAATTTATTTGTCCCCTATGTTAAAATAAGAAATAAGATTGTTAGTCCTGGTAATTTTTCAGGTTATAAAGGGACATATTGGAAAAATTTACAACTGGGAATAGTTAATTCAAAAAATAAGTTAGCAATAGCCAGTGGGATGTCTGTACGAATGAAATTATTTGCAGAGAATAGAATAAAGTTTGATGAAAAATTATCGTTTTATGGAATTGATTCAAAATTTATGCTTGATTATAGTAAGGTTTCAAAATATTTTTATGTAATTGATTATCAATTAGATCATGATTTATCACAGTTCCAAAATGAAGATAAAGGGATAAAAATGAAAAGGTTTTTACTCCAAAAACACTCTACATTATACCTCGTAAAAGAAAGGAATATTTTTTTTGCTTTTCTTACCAAAGGGATTTTTTTGTTTAAATCTTTGAAAATGTGTATTCTATATAAAACGCTTTTGCCATTAAAAAAATTGAATAATGATAACAAGATTTTTTAGAATTATAATAAGTAAAATAAGAAAAGAACCATATGATTTAAATTCAGCTATACCAAAGGAATATCTGCTAAAATTAGGATTTAGTAGATTGCAAATGTTGTTAAGAGGATTTTTTATTTTTCCGGGGAGGAGAAAAAATTTTATTTTTGTTGGATCTCATACAAAAATAAAATGTAGATCAAAATTAAAAACAGAGAAGTACCTTACTATTTCCCAGTATTGTTATATTGATGCGTTATCAGAAAATGGGATACAATTAGGAAATAATGTTTCTATTGGCCGAAATACAACAATAGAATGCACGGGAAGCTTGAAATTTTTAGGAAAAGGATTAGTAGTTGGGAATAATGTTGGTATGGGGACGCATGGTTTTTTTGGTTGTGCAGGAGGCATTGAAATAGGGGATGATACAATTTTTGGCAATTTTGTAAGTATGCATTCGGAGAATCATAATTTTGACAATTTGCAGATTCCAATCAGATTACAAGGAGTTAATCATAGAGGAATAAAAATTGGGTGTAATTGTTGGATAGGATCAAAAGTTACGATTCTTGATGGAGTAAATATTGGTAATGGATGTATTATTGCTGCAGGAAGTGTTGTTGTATCAGGTAATTATGACGATAATAAAATATATGGTGGAGTTCCTGCAAAGGTTATAAAAAATAGAGATTGATAATGAAAAAAGAAGAGATACTTTGTTTTCACCTCCTAAATGATTATAGTGGAAGTCCTCAAGTTCTATTAACAGTGGCAAAAAGCTTTGTTAAGATGGGATATAATGTGAGGATAAATACATCCAAAACATCAGGAGTTTTATTGAAAGAGGATGCAATACAAATTCACTATTCTTTTTATAGATGGGTAAATTTTAAGCCCCTACAATTATTAATTTTTATTTTTACGCAAATACAATTGTTTTTCTTTACTCTTTTTAATGCGCGTAGATGTAATGTAATATATGTTAATACCATATTACCTTTTGGGGCTGCATTAGCAGGAGCATTATTAAGGAAAAGAATTATTTACCATATACACGAAAAATATCTGAATCCCAACATTCTTCAGAAGATAGCAATATGCGTAATGGAGAGAACGGCGACAGATATGATTTTTGTTTCAAATTATTTGAAGGAAGAATATAAGGATTTTGGAACAACAAAAAAATATATTGTTTACAATGTTCTGCCTTTATCTTTTACAAAAGAAGCAGATCGGTATGACCGAGGAAAAATAAAACAAAAAGAAGATATTCCGACAATTTTAATGTTAAGTTCGTTAAAAAAATATAAGGGGATAAAAGTTTTTGCGAATTTGGCAAAGGAAATGCCTCAGTATGAATTTTGTTTAGTCGCAAATGCCTCAAAAGAGGATGTATATTCGTTTAAAAAAGAGAATAATTATTCAAATTTTTTTATTTATTCTGCACAATCTAATGTTCATCCATTTTATCAAAAATCGCATTTATTAGTGAACCTTTCTTTTCCAAATCAATGGATTGAAACTTTTGGATTAACTATTTTGGAGGGGATGCGTTATGGTTTGCCAATTATAGCTCCCCCTGTTGGAGGGCCGATAGAATTAGTTAGAGATGGGGAAAATGGATTTTTGATAAGTTCTGAAAATTTTGATAATTTAAAAAAAGGAATTTCAACGATTCTTGAAAATAAAGAGAGGTATTTTCAGTATTCGTCTGCCTCAATTTCTTTGGCAAAAGAATTTGATTATAATGTTATGTACAAAAAGATAGAAACTATTATTAAAGGTGAAAAATAAAAAGAAAATTTCTATTATTGGAACAGTTGGTGTCCCCGCAAAATATGGGGGATTTGAAACTTTGGTTGAAAATTTATTAGATTATCGAACTTTGGAAGATATTCAGTATAAAGTTTATTGTAGTAAAACAGCATATCAAGAAAGACCCAAAAAATATAAGGCAGCGAAACTAGTTTATATTCCTCTTAAAGCCAATGGGGTACAAAGTATTTTTTATGATGTAGTATCTATTATTTGTTCGCTTTTTTCATCTCAAGTTTTGCTCGTTTTAGGAACATCAGGGTGTATTGCACTCCCGTTAGTGAAAATGTTTACTAAAAAAAGAATTATTGTTAATATAGATGGAATGGAGCATAGAAGGGATAAATGGAAAGAATGGGTGAAAAGGTTTTTGGTTTTTTCGGAGAAAATAGCAGTAAAGTATTCGGATGTGGTTATAGCAGATAATAAGATAGTTCAAAATTACGTCCACAAGAAGTATAATAAAGATGCTGTATTGATTGCTTATGGGGGGGATTATTCCAGTATAGAAAGTACTAATTGGGATATACTTAAAGAGTATAACTTAGAGCCAAATAAATATTCAATTACAGTTTGTCGAATAGAGCCCGAAAATAATATTCATCTTATTTTGGGGGCGTTTTCTAAAATTTCCGATCAAAAATTGGTTGTAATTGGAAATTGGGAAAATAGTGAATATGGCATAGAGCTAAAACGGGAATATAGCCAGTGTGAAAATATTTTGATGCTTAATCCAATATATGATAAACAAATATTGAATTCTTTTAGGAGGAATTGTAAAATGTATATCCATGGGCATAGCGCAGGAGGAACAAATCCATCATTAGTAGAAGCAATGTGGATTGGTGTGCCGATTTTTGCTTTTGATGTTGATTTTAATAAAGAAACGACAGAAAATCAGGCTAAATTTTTCATAAATGAGAAGATTCTTTGTCAATTAGTGAAAACGATAACAGATGATGAATTAACAGAAATGAAATTGAAATTGAAAAGAATAGCGGACGAAAAGTACACATGGGAAAAAATAACAAAAAGGTATGAAAAATTATATTAAAATTTTTGAGTTTAGAGAAAAAATACCCTTTTTAAATATATATTCATATTTAATATTTCTTTTTTGCTTTTTTTTTCCAATAATTCCGTTAAAAACAGCCCCAATATGGATAGTATATGGTCTGTTTTGGTTATTGGAGGGGCATTTTAAAAAGAAATTTGAATTATTAAAGGGAAAGTCTCAGATATGGCTTTTTATTCCAATGATTTTATATATTTTACATATTATTGGAATTTTTTATTCGAAGAATATTGATTTTGGGTTATTTGATTTACAAGTTAAATTATCATTACTCCTTTTGCCTTTGTTTTTGGGAACTCTCCCAAAAGAATTCTTTTGCAAAAAATCTTTTGATAGAGTATTTATTTCATTTATTATAGGATCCTTATGCTATGCTATTTATGCGATAGGTATTGCGAGCTACAAATATTTCATATTAGGGGGGCTATCTACAGAAGTATTCTTTTACACGCAGTTATCTGAATATATTCACCCTTCGTATGCTGCATTATATAGTGGATTAAGTATTGCATTTATATGGATATTGTTTGTTCAAAAAAGGAAGATATCTCAAAAAGTTTATTTATTTATTGCTGCTTGTTTTTTAAGCATTTTTTCAGTTTTGTTGGCCTCAAAATCAGGAATAATTTCACTTGCTGTAGTGTGGGTATTTGGAATAGGGACTCTGATTGTGAATATAATTAAGACAAAATTATATCAATTTCTGACATTTCTCTGTTGTATAGTAATTCTTTCAGGACTCTTTGTCTTCTCTGTGAAAAATATCAGTTTTGTTGCAGAACGGTTTGAAGAATTAACAATATTGTTAGGTGGTGGAGCTGCAGAAGTAAGCGGAACGACAGGAGTTAGGGTGAAATTATGGAAATCAGCATGTAATTTAATTCCACAACATTTTTTATTTGGTGTAGGAACAGGAGATGTTAAAGATATTTTTATAGAAGAGTATCTGAAGTTGAGAGATCCATTACTAGAAAATGCAAAATTAAATCCGCACAATCAATTTCTTCAATCGTTTTTAGCTTTGGGGATATTGGGCTTTTTAAGCCTTGTTGCATTTCTTGTTGTTGTACCAATTTATTTAGGGATAAAGAATAAATACCCCTTACTATTGCTTTTTGCAGCAATGGCCATTATAAACAATCTTGTAGAATCGATGATTGAAGTGCAAGGCGGTGTTATGTTTTTTGCCTTTTTCTATTGCCTTTTAATCATGCATAGCTGCTTTGTGTATAAGCAAAATGAAAATCCAAAGTCTTTAAATTAAGCCGTAGGCTTGTTTTTAAAGAAAGCAATGATAGCTTTTCTATTTTCTTTAATGATAAGTCCAAGGAATCCAAACCCAAGGAACCAACCCATAAAAATAAGCATGGTGCCTATAGTTGAATTTTGAGGGATT
>JAVBOS010000138.1:0-4451 GCA_031550255.1 Anaeroplasmataceae bacterium
CATAATAATATTTGAGTTATCTTTAACCATAATTCTAATTTTTTCAGTATATTCTGAAGAATGTGAACTTCCACCAGCTATTACGAGTTTTTTATTATGTTGTGTATTTTTTGATAAAAGATTATACGCATCAATCAAGTAATGTAATCCCTTTTCAGGAACTAGTCTTGCAAGAAAAAGAATATAATCATTACCAACAAGTCTATATTTTTTAGTAATTAAATCTGTTTTTTTTATTTGTGGTAAATCGACTCCATTTGGAATAAATGTTGTTTTTCTATCATATATTTTTAAAAAATAATCTTGATTTGCTCTAGATAGGACAATTATCTGATCTGCATATTTAACAGCCCTTTGTTCACCTTTTTTAATTATCCTAGTAGCCAATCCTCCCCATTTTGATCGCTGCCAATCTAATCCATGAATTGTCACAACAATTCTTTTTTTCGAAAATTTTGTCATCCACAAAAAAAAACAAGGTCCTTCAGCATGAAAATGTAAGACATCATACTTTCTTGAAAAAACTGCTTTAAATGTTGCAAAAAAGGCATATATTATTGCATCAAAACTTTTTTTATTAATAGTAAATATAGTTTTAATTTTACATCCTTTATAATCTTTTATTCTTTTAAATCCTTTACATTTTCGATTAAAAATAGTTACCTCATGATTTAGCTTCGCAAGCCTAGTTGATAATTCTTCTACAACTATTTCTATTCCTCCTTCACGAGAAGGAACTCGTTTATGCCCGATCATTGCAATTCTCATTTAATCACTCATTTCTTCTTACTTAGCTCCAAAACCAAACAAAACAGCTGGAATAGTTTTTAATATAATATAAATATCATAGAAAAAACCTCTTTTTTTAATATATTCTAAATCTAATTTAACTTGATCATCAAATGTTAAACTTGACCTACCACTACATTGCCATAAACAAGTTAACCCCTGTTTTACAAGTAATCTTTGCTTTTGATATTCAGAATATTGAACATATTCTCTTTCTAACGCAGGACGTGGCCCAACAATTGTCATTGTACCATTTAAAATGTTAAATAATTGTGGTAATTCATCCAATGATGTTTTGCGTAAGAATCTACCAACTTTGGTAACTCTTGGATCATTTGTCATTTTAAATGTGATTCCGTTTGTCTCATTATGTTTCAACAATGATTCTAATTCTTTATCAGCATTAATTTTCATACTTCTAAATTTATACATATTAAATATTTTTCCATCTTTTCCTATTCTTTTTGAAGTATAGAATATTGGGCCATTAGAAATACATTTAATCAAAAAAGCAATTATTATGAACAATGGCAGCAATAGAATAATTGAGATTGAAGAAACAATTATATCCAAAACACGCTTAAAAAAACGGTATAAAATTTTATTTTCAAATATTACAAAATCATTATTATTATTATTAATTTGGTCAATCATTAATATCACCTTTCACAATTGATACTTAATTATTACTTTTATAATTAAATGGTTGTTTTAATCTTTTATATTCTTCTAATTCTTCAAGTGAACTAGGTACCAATAATTCAGTATAATTAATTTCATTAAATATTTTTCTTTGTTCTATCAAATTATTATTCATTACATCTTTTATTAAAGATAAAGTTTTATTTACGCTTCTATTTGAAGTCAATTTTATCATAAAGGGAACTTCAATATATTTTTTATATTTACTTGCATCTTTTTGATGATATTTATTAACATCATAATTGCTTATATCTAAAGCTAAATATATTCTTAATGTTTTTCCAACAAGAGATAATTTAATTAATTTTTTATAGCCAATTCTGTATGTTTCTCCACTTTTATTCTTAATCATACTAACTTTTTTATATTTTAATATTTCATTGCGAATAAGATTGTAACGTTCTTTTACTGTTATATCAGCATTTTTTAACTTAAATTCAAAAGAATGATAATACGAAATTTTCCTTACCGCATCATTTGAACTTGTACCTTCATTTGTTTGTAATAATTCTTTTTCTTGAATAATTACATTATCATGTTTTATAGTAGCAATATTAGTAATTTCTTGATTTTGAATTACTCTATTATTAATATCTTTTATAAAGGATTCACTATCAGAATTGTTATTTTCTTCATTAATGATAACTGCTTCACGCTCAACAACTTGTTCTTTAAATCCAGATATAAACCACATGCCAAAATATGTTATTCCCGCAAATATAGCAAAGAACCATGAAATAGCAGCTAATTTTCTTAATACGAAATATTCAATTACTTCAGGCATAGAATTACTAAAATTTTCTAGAATTCTTAAATTAGAATTTTTTGAAAAAGCTAATAAAATTAGTACAACAATTCCTGTTATAACTCCAACCCTAATCAATAATGATGTTATAGATTTTTTCTTTTCAATCTTTTTATCATTTTCATTTTCTTCTTGTAAATATTTTGCTTGATTCTTTTTATTAATTAAAAATTTTGTAATATAAATTATTATCATCGATAAAATTAAAAAAACCAATGACATAATTAAAATAAACGAAATAGTTATTGTTTTAAAATAACTATTAAACCATGAAAAGTTGATTGTAAGCCACTTTGAGGCAAATCTATTAACCGATTCTTTTTGACAGATAACTACAAATACAACAAATAAGATGAAGACTACAAAATTAAATATATATGTCAAAAGTATTTTTGTTTTAGCAAAGAATCCTTTAACATAGTTCATACTTTTAAACATTTTTTTGTTTCTAAAATAAAATGCAATAATAGAAACATATATTAACGCTAAAACGGATATAGACATTATGATTTTGTCTATACTATCCATTATAAATCTAGCATTAATAAAATTTTTTGATAAAAAATTAAATCCCGTTATTAACAATAAGAAAACTAAAATTATACCACTTGCTAACATTAAGTATTCTAAAATTGTTGTATTTTTTTTTATATTAGTTTTCTTATCCATAACTTTTTCCTCTCAAATATTTTAATTATTTTTAACCCATTTAGCGTATAAAGTAATTGTTGATGAAGGCATAGTAGTAAATGTATATTTATTGGTGTAATCTACTTCTGTATACCACCCATCAAAAGTATAACCATTTCTTGTTGGCGCGACCGGAGCAGTAACTACTTCACCGTATTTTGCAGACAACGCCTTCACGGAAGTTCCACCTTTTGAATTAAAGTTAATTTTATATGTTCCTAAATTCCACTTTGCGTAAATTGTTATATTTTCACTACCATACGAATAGTCTGGTATAGATTTTTTACATTCTTGATCAAAATACCAACCACCAAAATTAAAACCTTCCTTAACTGGATTTGCAGGATTTATAATTCTAGAATTGACCAACTGGGTTGTTGATTGAATATAACTTCCTCCATTTGTATCATATGTAATAGTCGATGTATGTCCGTTTTTTACAATAAAAGTCTTTAAATAGTAAGAAAAACTTTTTTCTAAACTATCATTTTCTCCTATATATCTAATAGTTATCTTTTTAGTTAGATTACTATCACTTAAATTAGTAAATACAGAATGATAAGATCCATTTACTAGTGTTAACAATACATCATTTTCATATATTTCAACACTATCTTTTAAAGCCGTTTTCGAAATAGCTAAACTATATCTAGCACTAGTTTCATTTTCGTTTTTTGTAGAAAAACTTATATTAAATGCTATTTCATCACCCTTTACAAGGTTATTCAAGCTTAATTTATTGTCTTTATATGATACATTGGCACCACTTGGCAATTGATATACTCTTTTTTCTATAGTGGCATCAACATTATTAGATTTAACAGAAACAAATTCAAATTTTGCTTCAGCACTAATGATGCCATCATCTTTTACAATTAAATCTGGATCCATTTTATAATCAGTAAAGATTGTAGTTGTATAAACCATGGCTGCAATTAATAATGTTCCTATAATTAACATTATTGTTCTAAAACTTGTCATTATTTTCATTATTTGGCATCTCCATTTCTTTTAATAATTATTTGTGATCCTTTAACATTAATTTCATCAGTTGATTTTATAACCAAAGGAATCTCTATTTGTAATCCATTAAAGATAAGTCTTTTTTGTAAATTTTTTTGTTTTTCAAAATTTTGAACTGAAGAATAATATAATCGAATATTCTTGTTAATGATTACTATTCTCGTAAGTTTTTTATAAGATACTTGCAGATTTTCGCTTTGATGAACCGAATTATCAACAAAATAAGCTTCTTCTTCACTATTTGCTGGATTATTTGTAATTAAATATTCAACATTTTGTTCTTTAAAACCATTGATAAACCATATAACTACATATGTAATTGCTGCCAATAATGTAAACACCCACGATATGGCAGCTAATTTTCTTAGAATGAAATATTCCATCACTTCTGGAAGTGATTCGGATAAATTTTCCAACAACTTTAAATTTGAATTTGAAGATA
>JAVBOS010000025.1:0-16497 GCA_031550255.1 Anaeroplasmataceae bacterium
AATCGACAAAAAAAGTTAAGATTGAAAAAACAGGAATTTACGAGTTTACAGGTATTTTAAATGGTCAAATTAAAATAAACACAACAGAAAAAGTTGTCATAATACTAAGTAATGTTACCATTACCGCAACAGAACAAGCAATTAATTCAGAAAGTTTAGATTTTTATATCATTTCAAAAGAAGGTAGTATTAATTCTTTAACAGATGGAACTACATATGAAAAAGGAAATGCAGTTATTAATTGTGATGGTAAAGTTACTTTTGATGGAACTGGAACATTAAACTTATATGCAAAATCAAAACATGGTATTAAAGCTACGGATATAGTTGTTTGGAATACGACTATTAATGTTTGTGAATCTATTACCGATGGATTACATGCGGATAATACTGTTGTAGTTAATAGTGGGGTAATAAACTCAAACACAACTTCAGATGGTATTGAAAGTGAAAACACATTAGTTATTAATGGTGGTACCTTAAATATAACTTGTGGTTCTGATGGATTAGTTGCCTTAAATGCTGTAGAAATAAATAATGGAATAATAAATATAAATTCGCTATTAGAAGGAATAGAATCTAAAGGAACATTAGCGATAAATAATGGATATATTCAAATAACTTCTGTTGATGATAGTTTAAATGCCGCTACAAAAATAAGTATTAATGGAGGTAAAAATTATTTTATTTCCTCAAATAATGACGCAATTGATTCAAATGGAACTATTTTGATTACTGGAGGATTAACGCTAGCTTTTGGAACTACACAACCTGAATGTGGAATTGATTGTGACAATAATGAATTTAAGATAACTGGTGGAACATTACTTGCTTGTGGTGGTTCTAATAGTAAACCAACTTCTAATTTATGTACACAAAATATCTTACAAATAGGGACTAACGTAGCAAAAAATACTTATGTAAATATTAGCGATGGAAATAATGATATAATAACATTCAAAACACCATCGGCGTGTAGCCAAATTTTATTTACTTCAAACTTAATTATCACAGGTAAGACATATACTGCATCAACTGGCGGAAAAGCTGATGGAGTAAATGGATTTGGATGTTTATTAATTGACTGTAAATATTTAGAAGGTAACAAAGTCGGTAGTTCTACTATTTTGACAGTAATTACAAATATTGGGAGTATTTCAAATGGTGGAGCTATAAATGGTCAAATCGGACCTAGAAGATAAAAAAGTGTATTTATTGTGAAAAAAGTAAAGTGAACTTTTCTTTTTTCTTGTTATTATAAAAATATTATGTTATAATAAAGTGAATTTTTTATAGGAGGATTCACTTATGCACAAAAAAACAGGAGTTATTGTTTGCAGTAATGCAGCACTTGACTATATTAAACATCCATATAATATTCCAATATTTCGTTCAGTTATAATTTTTGGTGATGAAAAATATGATGATTTCACAGAATTAAGAGCTGATGATTTTTATAGCAGATTACAAAATGATAAAAACGCATTTCCACATACAGCATTTGTTTCAATTGGAAAGATGATTGAGACATTTGAAGATTTAAAGTATCAAGGATATGATAGTGTTATAGTTATTACTATTTCTGCCAAATTAAGTGGTTTAAATGAAGCGATTAAATTAGCTGCTTCGGAAGTAGAAGACTTTACAGTTTACTCATATGATTCAAAAACATTAGCTTATCCAGAAGCATTTATGGCTTTAGAAGCTGCTAAGTTATTAGCTGAAGGAAAAAATATTGAAGAAGTATTTACTAGATTAGATTTTATTCGTGATAATAATCATATAATATTCGCGGTTGATACATTAGAGTATTTAATTAAAAATGGAAGATTAAGTAAGTTTGCTGGAGCATTTGCTCAAATGCTTGCAATTAGACCATTGTTAGAACTTGATAAAGAAGGAAAAGTGGCGACGTTAGACAAAACTAGAACTTCAACAAAGGCTAGACAATTAATGATTGAAAAATTTATTGAAGAAATAAAAGATAAAGATGTTATTGCTTATATTAGTCATGCAAATCAAAGTGATGAAATTATTAAAGATATTAGTGCAAAAGTACTTGCAATTAGACCAGATTTAAAAGAGATTGGTGTATACCCATTAACTCCAGTAGTTGGAGCTCATTGTGGTCCTGGAGCTATGTGCTTAGGATGGGTTTTGAAGCAATAAGTTTGAAGGGTTAGCCATGCTAACCTTTTTTTGTTTTATGTGATGTATAAATATTTAATATTTATATAAAGTATGATAAAATTAATGAAAATAGAGAAATTAGGTGCTTTTTATGATAATAAAAATGAAACAAACAATTACAAATGATGAATATGAGTTAATTCTAAAAAAATTTATAGATAATGGTCTGGAAATAAAAGATATTTCAGGAGAGACATTTAAAGTTATTGGTATTGTTGGAGATACTTCTGTTATTGATGTTTCAGATATTGAATCGTTACCTGGAGTTAGTGCAGTTACAAGAATTCAATCACCTTTTAAAAAAGCCAGTAATGTCATAAAAAAAGAACCAACTATTATTGATGTTAATGGTATAAAAATAGGTGGAGAAAACTTTGTTGTTATGGCTGGTCCTTGTTCGGTAGAATCAAAAGAACAAATTATTGAGGTTGCTAAAGCTTGTAAAGCAAGTGGAGCACAAATATTACGTGGTGGTGCATATAAACCACGTACAAGCCCTTATGCTTTTCAAGGTTTAGAATTAGAAGGATTAGACTTGTTAATGGAAGCTAGAAAAGTTACAGGTATGCCTATTGTTACTGAAATTCAATCAGTTGACATGATTGAAAGATTTGTTAAAGATGTTGATATTATTCAAGTTGGTGCCCGTAACATGCAAAACTTTCACTTATTAAAAGCATTAGGTAAAACTAATAAACCAATTTTATTGAAAAGAGGTTTATCAGCAACTATTGAAGAATGGTTGATGGCAGCTGAATATATATTAGCTGGTGGAAATGATAATGTAATCTTATGCGAAAGAGGAATTAGAACATTTGAAAAATATACAAGAAACACTTTAGATTTATCGGCAGTATTAGCTGTAAGAGAATTATCTCATTTACCTGTAATTGTTGACCCTTCACATGCGAGTGGTAAATGGAGTATGGTTGAATCTTTATCAAAAGCTTCATTAGCTGTAGGAGCAGATGGGATAATTGTAGAAGTACATAATGATCCAGAACATGCTTTATGCGATGGGGCTCAATCATTAAAACCAAAGCGTTTTGACAATTTGATGCAGGATTTAAAAAAGATTGCTCCAATTGTAAATAAAGTTATTAAATAATGAATATTTTAATAGTTGGCTTAGGACTCATTGGTGGGTCTTACGCAAGTGGTTTAAGTAAAAAGGGTCATAGTGTTTATGGTGTTGATGTTAATTTAGAAAGTATTAGGTTTGCTATTGAAAATAAATATATTCTTTATGGAAGTAATAATCCAGAAGAATTTATAAATAAATGTGAAGTTCTTATTTTAGGATTATACCCTAAAGATATTAAAAACTTTGTCATAAAATATAATCATTTATTTACTAAAAATCAAATAATAACCGATGTTTGCGGAGTGAAGAGTTCTTTTATTTACGAGGTTACTGCTTTATGTAAAAATGCAACCTATTTATCTCATCATCCAATGGCTGGAAGAGAAAAAAGTGGAATCACATATGCTGATTATAATATTTTTAAAAATATGAATTATTTGATTTGTCCACTTGTAAATACAAAAGAGGAATCTATAAATGTAATTAAAAAAATTGGTCTTGATTTAGAATTTGGAAAAATTACAATTATAGATTCTATTAAGCATGATAAAATGATATCTTTTACTTCTCAGCTAACACATGCTATAGCTGTAAGTTTGGTTAATAGTGATAGGGATGTTGACACGAAAAATTTTATAGGTGATTCATATCGTGACCTAACAAGAATTGCGATGATAAATGAAAAACTATGGAGTGAACTTTTTTTTGAAAACAAACAATTTTTATTAGAAAAAATAGAGTCATTTGAAAATGAATTAAATAAATTAAAAAAATCATTAAAAAATGATGATAAAGAGGCATTAGAAGAACTTTTTATAAGTTCAACTAAAAAACGAAAAGAGATGGAAAAGTGAAAAAAATAACTGTTAATTTAAGTAGTTATAAATATGATATTATTATTGAAGACTATTTATTAAATAATTTAAATAATTATATTAAACAGGTTTATAAAAATAAAGAAATATATATATTAACAGATGAAAATGTTGCTAAGCTATACCTAGATAAAGTAACGAAAAACTTGGAAAAAGATTTCACTGTTAGAAATGTTATTATTCAAGCAGGCGAAAAATCTAAAAATTTATATACATATGCTAACATCTGTGAAAAATTACTTGATTTACAAATAAGAAGAAACCATTTAATTATAGCTTTAGGTGGTGGAGTAATTGGTGATTTAGCAGGTTTTGTAGCTGCAACATTATATAGAGGAATTAATTATATTAATATTCCTACAACTCTTCTTAGCCAAATGGATAGTTCTATTGGCGGAAAGACAGGAATTGATTTTGCTAATAGAAAAAATATTATTGGTTCATTTAAACAACCACAATTGGTTTTAATTGATCCAAAAACATTGGATACTTTACCTCATGATGAATACTCAAACGGAATGGCAGAACTTATTAAACATGCTGTTATTGGCAATCCTGAGCTATTTCAAGTTTTAAAAACAGGGATGAAGGCTAATGAAAATATTATTGAAGAGAGTCTAAAAGTAAAAAGCAATTTAGTTCAATTAGATGAATTTGACCAAAACGTAAGAATGAAATTGAACTTTGGGCATACTTTCGGTCATATATTAGAATTAAAAGAAAACTATAAACATGGTGTTGCTGTTGGTCTCGGAATGTTAATGGCAGTAAGAATGGGTATTGATTTTGGGATTACTGACAAAAATGTTTTAATAACACTAGAACAAGTAATGACAAAGTATGGATTACCAACAACGAGATTTGATTATAAAAAATATTTAAATGAAGTTGTTTTCGATAAAAAAAATTTAGCAGGAACTGTTAATTTTATATTGGTAAAACAACTTGGAGAAGCAATTATATATCCTGTTAAGGAAGAAGAAATCAGAAAGTAGTGATTAAATGAATGTACTTATTAACCCTAATAAATTAAGTGGAGAAGTAGTTGTTCCACCATCAAAGAGTTTATGTCATAGAGCAATTATTGCTGCTAGTTTAGCTTGTGGTAAAAGTACTATTCAAAATATTTCTTATTCTGAAGATGTAATAGCAACAATTAATGCTGTTAAAGCTTTTGGAGCAAGTGTTGAAGAATATAGTAATTACTTAGTTATTACTGGAAGTAAAGTGAAAAGAATAAATGATATGATTGATGCAAATGAATCAGGATCAACGATTAGATTTATGATTCCAATATTACTAACTTTAGATGAAAAGATAACATTTACAGGTAAAAATAATTTAGTAAATAGACCTCTTGATTCGTATATTGAGTTATTTGATAAATTCAACATTAAATACGGAAAAGGGAATACTCAACTACCTTTGACTGTTTATAATGGTATAAAAGCAGGGATATATGAAGTTAGAGGGGATGTAAGTAGTCAATTTATTACTGGATTACTTTTTGCATTACCATTACTAAAAGGAGATTCTAAAATAGTTATCACTACTAAGCTTGAATCAAAAGGCTATATTGATTTAACAATCGATGTCCTAAAAAAATATAAAATAGAGATAATAAATAATAATTATGAAGAATTCTTCATAAAGGGAAATCAAGAATATTTGCCAACTGATTACTATGTAGAAGGTGACTACTCTCAAGCGGCATTTTGGTTGGTTGCCGGTACTTTAGGAAGCAATTTAAAGATACAAGGTATGAATGAAAAATCATCTCAAGGTGATATTAAAATAATAAAAGATATAATCGATTTTAAAGGTAATATTACATTTGAAGATAAAACTTTAATTTCCTATCCATCACTTACAAAATCAACGACAATTGACTTTTCCCAATCACCTGATTTGGGACCAATTTTAACAGTTTTAGCAAGCGTTAGTGAAGGAACTACAACATTTATCAATGCTTCTAGATTAAGGCTTAAAGAATGCGATAGAATCACTTGCATGAAAGAAGAATTAAATAAAATGGGAGCTTGTATTACTGAATTACCTGATGGTATGATAATTAATGGTGTAAAAGAATTACATGGTTCGCTTGAACTTGATAGTCATAATGACCACCGTATTGCTATGGCTTTGGCTATTGCTTCAACAGTTTGTAATGAACCAATTAAAATAAAGAATGCTAGTTGTATAAATAAATCATATCCAGATTTTTATGAAGTATTTAATAGTTTAAAAGGAGAGGTAATCTATGAAGAGTAAAATTGAATTAGCTAGAATGCAAATTGACAGTATTGATAGACAAATGATTGAACTTTTTAAACAAAGAATGAATGCTGTAAAAATGGTTGTTGAACATAAAATAGAGAATAACTTAGAAGTAATTGATTTAAAAAGAGAAGAGCAAATAATAAAAAATAATTTAGATAATTTAAATGATTCTGTTTTAGAAGATTATTATTTAACTTTCTTTAATGGAGTCTTAGCTTCTTCTAAAGAATATCAAAAAGATATTAAGGATAACAAAAATGAATAAATATGCCTTACTTGGTGAAAAATTAGGACATAGCTATTCTCCATTAATTCATAATAAATTATTTGAAATAAAAGGTATTAATGCTAGATATGATTTATTAGAAATAAAAAAAGAAGATTTATTAAACACTTTAGAAAAGTTAAGAACAAATGAATATAAAGGATTTAATGTAACAATTCCTTATAAAATTGAAGTAATGAAATATCTTGATATAATAAGTGAAGAAGCAAAGATGATAGGTAGTGTTAATACAATAAGATGCATTAACAATAAACTTATTGGATTTAATACGGATTACTATGGATTTTATACAGAATTAGTTTTTTATAAATTAAATGTTAAACGAAAAAAATGTTATGTTTTGGGTACTGGTGGATCTAGTAAAACTATTAGTAAAGTTCTAAAAGATTTAAAAGCTAAAGTTATTAATGTTTCACGAACAAAAGCTAAAAATTTAATTGATTACAATGATTTAAAAAAAGTGAAAAAGATAGATATATTAATAAATACAACACCAGTAGGAATGTATCCTAATGTTGATATATCACCTGTTAGTAAAGAAATTATTGATAAAGCTAGCATTGTTGTTGATATTATTTATAATCCGCAAAAGACAATGTTAATGTCTATGGCTAAAGAAAGTTATAATGGATTATTAATGCTTATAGCTCAGGCAAATAGAGCACAAGAATTATGGTTAGATAAAGAGATTGAAATAGATTATGATATGATGATTGATTATATAAGTGAGGTAATGAAATAATGAATTCATTTGGTAAATTATTTAAAGTAAGTGTATATGGTGAATCACATGGAAATAGTGTTGGTGTAATTATTGATGGTGTGCCTAGTGGAATTAAAATTGAAGAAGATGATTTTACTATCGACTTATTAAGAAGAAAAGCTGGAGCAATTGGGACAACAACAAGATTTGAAGAAGATGTACCTTATCTTAATAGTGGTGTTTTTAATAACTTTTCTACCGGGTCTCCGTTAATGATTAATTTTTTAAACAAAAATACGATTTCTAAGGATTATACAATTTTTAAAGAAATTCCAAGACCAAGTCATGCTGATTTCGTTAGTGAAGTAAAATATAATGGTTTTCAAGATTATCGTGGTGGTGGTCATTTTTCTGGAAGAGTTACAGTTGGAATTGTAGCAGCTGGAGTAATTGCTAAAAAAATTACAAATTATAAATATAAAACTGAAATTATTAATTTGGGTGGAGAAACTAATAAATCAAGATTCAAAGAAATTTTAAGTAACTTGCGTGATGAAGATGACAGTTTAGGTGGAATTGTTGAAATAAGAGTAAACAATTTACCTGTTGGGTTAGGTGAACCATATTTTGATTCAGTTGAATCATATATAAGTCATTTGTTATTTAGTGTTGGTGGAGTAAAAGGTGTAGAATTTGGATTAGGTTTTAAAGGTGTAGAACTAAAAGGTAGTCAATTTAATGATATGATTATTGATAAAAATGGCACAACTAAAACAAATAATAATGGCGGAATTAATGGTGGAATTACTAATGGTAATGAATTGGTTATTAGAGTAATGATTAAACCAACACCAAGTATCTTAAAAAAACAAGAAACTTTTAACTTTAAAACAAATAAAATGGATGTATTAAATATTGAAGGAAGACATGATAATGCTATTATTATTCGCGGACAAGTAGTTTTAGAAGCAATGGTCGCAATAGCTTTGGCTGATTTAACTTTGATTAATAATGCATATAAAAAATAGGTGTAGATGGATGAATTTTAAAATGGATAATATAGGATTTAATAAAGAAGAAGCGTTACAGGAAGCTAAAAGATGTTTGTCTTGTAAAGTTCCAAGATGTGAAACTGGATGCCCAGCTTCACTTCCAATTAGAGACTATATTAAATTGTTAAAAGAAAATAAAGTTGATGAAGCGGCAGAAATTATTAGACAAAAAAGTTTGTTGTCTAATGTGTGTTCTATTGTTTGTCCTCATGAAAAACAATGTATTGGACATTGTATTTTAAATGCAAAGAATAATCAAATTAATGTTGGTAGCTTAGAAAGATATATTAGTGAAAATGGCATAATTGACTTTTCTAAAAAAGAAAGTATTGATTATAAGGTTGCTGTAATAGGTGCTGGTCCTGCTGGAATATCATGCGCAATTGAATTGGCAAAAAATGGTGTAGATGTAACTGTTTATGAAAAAGACAAATATATTGGTGGAGTAATGACTTATGGTATTCCACAATTCAGATTAGATAAAAAAATAGTTAGAAATTTAGAAGAAGAATTAAAAAAATATGATGTAAAAGTAGTCACAAATAAATATTTAACATATAATGAAATTGTAGATTTAAAAAATACTTATGATAAAGTGTTTATATCAACAGGGTTACCATCAGCTAAAAAGTTAGGAATTCCAAATGAAAAAGCTAATGGAGTATATGATGCGTTGGAGCTATTAAGAAAAACAAATGAATATGTTGTTTTTAATGAAGGTTTTTTACCTAAACTAGAAGGTATAACTTGTGTAATTGGCGCAGGGAATGTAGCAGTTGATGCTGCTAGAACGGCGTTAAGATTAGGCAGTAGTGAAGTGTATATTGTATATAGAAGAACATTAGAAGAATCTCCAGCATCTAAAGCAGAATTAAATGAAGCTTTAAGTGAAGGAGTAAAATTCAAATTTTTAAATAATCCCGTTGAAGTACTTGTTGAAAACGAAAAAGTAACAGGTATTAAATGTGAAATAATGGTTTTAGGCGAACCAGATTCATCTGGAAGACGTAAACCAATGGGAAGTAATGAATTTGTTATTATAAACTGTGATAATGTTATTCAAGCAATTGGTCAAAACCCTGATGAAAATCAAAATAAAACAAATCATTTTAAATTAGATTATGGATATTTTGTCACAAATGAAAACTTAGAAACTTCAGTAAATGGTATTTATGCTGGAGGAGACATTGTTTTAGGTGCTTCAACAGTTGTAAAAGCTATGACACAAGGGAAAATGGTTGCAAATAACATTTTAAAAATGATAAAATAAAAAAACTAGATAAGCTTTTATAAAAAGTGCTTGCAACAAAAAAGTGCCTGTGCTATAATATAAAGGCTGTCAGTAACGGTCTGGTGGTGTAGTGGTTAACATGCTAGTCTGTCACACTGGAGATCGCGGGTTCAAGTCCCGTCCAGACCGCCATTTTTTATTTACGTGCACCATTAGATCAATTGGATAGATCGTTTGACTACGGATCAAAAGGTTGGGAGTTCGAGCCTTCCATGGTGCGCCATTTTATTTAAAAAAAATTAAAAAAGTTATTGACACAGTAGAAAGTTTTTAGTATAATAAAAAACGTTCTACAACTTATAGCTCGGGAAGTAGCTTAGCTTGGTAGAGCGCCTGGTTTGGGACCAGGAGGTCGCAGGTTCAAATCCTGTTTTCCCGACCACTAATATGCGAGTGTAGTTTAATGGTAGAACTTCAGCCTTCCAAGCTGACTACGTGGGTTCGATTCCCATCACTCGCTCCAGTGAAATTGAAATTACCCCCAAATGTTGGACATTATAGATCGAAAGGTGTATAAGTAAAACATAGGAGGGTATTTTTTTATTTATAATAGATTTTATGTTATAATAATATATTAAGAGATTTGAATATGACTAAATAAGGAGAAGGACATGAGTGTAAAAGATGAAGTTTTAAATTCTATTGAAATTAAGTTTTATCAAAAGTCTCTTGTTTTGTGTTTAATTAGTTTTATTATTATAGGTGGTTTTGGATATTCATTTTATAATTCAAAAAACTTTTTATATCTTTTATTTATTATTCCACCTTGTTGTTTTGATTTGTTTTTAATATTTAGGTTATTACAAATAAATCTAAATATTAAAAATTATGTTTTATGTAAAATATATCTTGATGAACCAAAACGTGGTAAATTTAAAAATCTTCATTATAAGGTTTATGTAAGATTAGATGATAAGGTTGAAAGAGTAGCTTATACGAGATTTATATTTGCACATAACTCTACTTTTTTCGCCTATAGTACGAAGTATTATAATAATAGATGGGTTTTAGCTGCTTTTAATCCGAAAAAAAATGTAGTGTTGGTCATTAGGCAAATTTAAGAAAATTATAAAAAGGTAATTATCAAATAATTATCTTTTTTTCAAAATATATAATAATATTATTATATTTTGAAAAATAAATGATATAATTGTTAATATATATCGAAAAATGTTTTAGGGGAGAATTTTATGATTAAGCATTTAAAGAACTTTTTAATAGGCTTAGCTATTGGTGGGGCAATGTTTGTTCCAGGTGTAAGCGGTGGAACAATTGCAGTTATAATGGGAGTATACGATGATTTAATTTTTGCTACTAGTAATATTTTTAGTAATTTTAAAAAATCTTTTTTATTTTTATTTCCAATAGCTTTAGGTGGAATATTAGGAATTGTTACTGTTGCTGTAATTATTTCAAAACTAATTAAACTTTGGGAAGTACCAATGATGTTTTTCTTTATGGGAACAGTCGTAGGTTCAATTCCAGCTTTATTAAAAAAAGCAACTGTTAAATCATTTGATTTGAAGAGTGTTTTTTGGATTTTAATAGGTTTTGGTATAATTCTTTTAACAAGAATCGCCCCCAAAGATGGAATATTTGATGTAGCACCTAAACTTAACTTCCAAACTATTCTTGTTTTCATTTTTGCCGGAATATTAATATCAATGGCTTTTGTTTTACCAGGAATAAGTACATCATTTATGTTACTAAGTCTAGGTATATATACACTTACAACTGATGCAATCAGCACAGTTAACTTAAGATTTTTACTTCCTTTAGGACTAAGTATAATTTTTGGTGTATTACTAACTGTTAAGGTTTTAGATAAACTATTACGAAAATACCCTAAAATTATGTATTTAATTATTTGTGGATTTGTATTAGGGTCTTTATTCGAGGTATACCCGGGAAATCCACATGGAATGGAAATATTATTTTCATTGTTAATGCTATGTGCTGGCGCTACATTAATTTATTTATTTTCAATGTTAAATAAAGAGGAAGAAGTTATAAATGAATAAGAAAGAATTAAAAGAAGAATATAAGGAAATTAAAATATATTTTGGAGTTTATAAAGTAACTTGTTTAGTAAATAATAAAATTTATGTTGGAAGCTTTACTAATTTAAAAAATAGATGGGTAACAGAATTAATGAAGTTAGAACTTGGTCAACATGTTAATTCAGAACTACAAAATGATTTTAATTTATATAATAAAGATAATTTCACATATGAAGTTCTCGAAGAAATAGATCAAACAAAGTCAAAAGACATTAAGGGTGATTTAAAAGCCTTAGAAGAATTATGGTTAGAACAGTTACAACCATATGATGATATTGGATACAATAAAAGAAAAAAAACATTTACGGAGTAGTTATGAAAAATAAAAAAATATCATTAATAATAATTTTAATAATATACGTATTAAGTATTATATCAGGGTACTTTGCCTGTTTAATTTTTAAAGATAAATATCATCCAATAACAGTTATGTTAATTGCTGATATTATAGCGACAATAGTTGTTTATATTAGTAGCTTAATATTTAAAAATTCAAGTGTATATGATCCATACTGGAGTGTAATACCGGTTTTCGTCGTTTTAGGATATTTTGTAATTTATGATATTAGTTTTGATATGAAATATCTAATTGTTTTAATACCATTTTTATTTTGGGCAGTTAGATTAACTATTAACTGGGCAGTTGGTTTCGATAACTTGTTATGGCAAGATTGGCGTTATGTAGGGTTTAAAAACAAATTCCCAAGAATTTTTCAATTAATTAATTTTACTGGAATTATGTTAATGCCAACTCTATTAGTTTTTGCTGGAACAATACCGTTTTATTTTTTAATTACAGAAGCATATAACGTAATATTCTTAATTATTGGTGGTATAATAATTACACTAGCAACTATTTTACAAATGGTTGCGGACATTCAAATGAAAAAATTTAAAAAGAATAATACTATAAAAGGCGCTTGTATCGATGAAGGCGTTTGGAGATATACAAGACATCCAAATTACTTTGCTGAGGTAATGATTTGGTGGGGAGTATTAATAGCAACATTACCAAACAATAACCCAATCACCATCATAGGAGCAATATTAATTACATTATTATTTATGTTTATTAGTATCCCTTTGATGGAAAAACATATTTTAGAAACAAGACCAAGTTATCATGAATATAAAAATAAAGTAAGAAGTTCATTAATACCATTTTATAGAAAAGATAAAGAATAATTTAAGGAGAACTAAACTATGGAATTAAGACAAGTTATGAGTTATAAAAATTTTTGTGTTGTTGGAGATACATTAAATGAAGAAAAATATGCTTATAAAATTAAGCAGGCTTTATTAGAAAATGGATATGAAGTATCTTGTGTTGGAAAAGAATTAAATAGTTTAAATGATGTTAATAAATTAGAAGTAATTGATTTATGTATTCATCCTGCTAAGGGTATTAAATTGTTAGAAGAATGCAACCAAGAATATAAAGTTGTTTTAATTCAACCAGGTGCTGAAAGTGAAGAAATAATAAATTTTTTAAAGAAAAATAATAAAGAATATATTGAGGCGTGTGCCTTAGTTGGTCTTAAATTATACTCAAAATAAAATAAATGTGTAGAAAAGGTGAGTTTTCACCTTTTTTTCTTGTTATATTTTGTCACATTATATATAATAATATGTAGTGTAAAAGAGGAATTAAATTATGATAGTTGTAAAAGAGATAAACTCTAAAAAAGATAAGTTGAAATTCTGTAAATTTCCAATAAAATTATATAAAGGAAATAAATATTTTGTTCCACAATTAATTTCAGATGAGATGAATGTTTTTAATCCAAAAACTAATGGCGCATTTGACTATTGTGAAGCAAAAATGTTTTTAGCATATAAAGATGGAAAAATAGTCGGAAGAATTGGGGCTATTTTAAATAAAGCATATAATGAAAAAATAAATGGAAAACAAATAAGATTTACAAGATTTGATTTCATAGATGATTTTGAAGTGTCACAAGCATTATTTAATGAAGTAAACAAATGGACAAAAGAATTACAAATGAATGAAATAATCGGACCAATGGGTTTTACAGACTTAGATAAACAAGGAATGCTAGTTGAAGGCTTTGAAGAAATATCAATGTATATAACAATTTATAATTATCCATATTATTTAAAACATATGGAAAAATTAGGAATGGAAAAAGCTGCTGATTGGGTTGAATATAAAATATTTATACCTAATCAATTAGATGAAAGAATAGATCGTTTAGCTAATCGTGTAATGGAAAGAAATGGTTATTCTTTAGTTACAATAAAAAACATGAAAGAAGCTAGACCATGGTTTTATAAAGCTATTGGTGTATTAAATGAAGCATATTCTAAATTGTTTGGAGTAGTTACATTATCTCCAAAACAAATGGATGAATATGTAGATTTATTAACTACATTAGGGAACCCTGATTATATAACTGCTGTTATCAATAAAGAAGGAGAACTTATTGGTTATGGATATGTAGCTCCATCGATAAGTAAGTCAATGCAAAAAAATAAGGGCCGTGTTTTCCCATTTGGAATTTTTAGATTATTAAAAGAAATTAAAACAACTAAAGTTATTGATTTCTATAGTATTGGTGTTCTACCTGAGTATCAAAATACTGGCGTTAATGCTATTATTATGAATAATACTTTAAAAGGTTTAGTTAAAAATAAGATAGAATATTGTGAAACAGGACCAGAATTAGAGTCTAATCAACAAATCCAATCTCAATGGAAAAATGCAGAGCACGTTAACCATAAACGTCGTAGATGCTATAAAGTTTCAGTTAAATAAGAGGGTAACCTCTTTTTTATTGTAAAAAAACGTGTATTATGGTATAATACATAAGCAAAATTTAACGATTTATGGAGGCTTTTTATGTCAAAAGAACTAGCACAATTAATATTTCCTCATGTAACATTAACAATCGAGGATTTAAATAAGAAATACCCAGCAAGAAAAGAAAAAATGGTAACAAGATTTGCTCCTTCACCAACTGGATTTTTACATATTGGTGGAGTATATACTGCTTTAATCAATCAAAGAATGGCGCATCAAAATGATGGTGTTTTCTTCTTACGTATTGAAGATACGGATAAGAAAAGAGAAGTAGCAGGATCAAAGGAAATCATTTTAAATGTTTTTGATAAACTTGGAATGAAAATAAATGAAGGACCAACTTTAACGGATAAAGATAGTGGATTATATGGTCCTTATACACAATCTTTAAGAAAAGATATTTATCATGTTTTAGCAAAATCATTAATGGAAAAAGGTTTAGCTTATCCATGCTTTTGTACTGAAGAAGAATTAGAACAAATAAGAGAAGAACAAGCATTAGATAAAGCAATGCCAGGTTTTTATGGTAAATATGCAAAATATAGAGATATAACGGCTAATGAAGCTAAAAAATTAATTGAAGCTGGTCAAGAATATGTAGTTCGTTTTAGAGTTCCTAATGATATATCTTCACGTATTACTTTTACAGATTTAATTAAAGGTGAAATTAGTATGGAAAGTAATAATAATGACATTGTTTTATTAAAAACAGATGGCATACCTACTTATCACTTTGCTCATGCGAGTGATGATCATTATATGGGTGTAACAAATGTTATTCGTTCTGATGAATGGTTAGCAAGCGTACCAGTTCATATTCAATTATTTGAAGCATTAGGTTTTGAAGTTCCTAAATACAGCCATGTAGCTCCAATAATGAAATTAGATGGTGATAGTAGAAGAAAACTTTCCAAAAGAAAAGATCCAGAATCATCTGCAGAATTCTACTTAGAAACAGGGTATCCAATAAAATCACTATTTGTTTATTTATATACTTTAATTTCATCTAATTTTGAAGAATGGTATTTAAATAATTTAGATAAGGATTTAACTGAATTTGAATTTAAATTTGAAAATATGGGTGTTAGTGGTCCCTTATATGATCTTGAAAAATTAAATAGTATTTCAAGTGAAATTATATATAGCACACCTTTAGAACAAAATGTAAGCAATTTATTAGCTTGGGCTAAACAATATAATAAAGAGATATATACAAGATTAAATTCTAATTTAGAATTAGTATATTCTTTCTTTAAAACACAAGGTCCAGATTCTAATGAACATCGTAAAGATTTATACAATTACTCAATGTTTTTAGATGTGTTTGGAATATTCTATAATGATATATTTGTTAGTAGTGATAATTCGTTTAAAACAGAATTATATGAAAATATTAAAGAAGAAGATATACCATCTTTAGCTAAATCATTTATAAATTTATTTACAGAAATAAAAAATGGTAGTGAAAAAAATTTAAAAAATTTATGTGATGAATTAGGATATACAAATAAAAAGAAATATGAAAAAAATCCTGAATTATATAAAGGAATAAATACACAATTTTATCATGCTTTAAGAATAATGTTAACACATAAATCAAGTGGTATTTCAATGGATGACATAATTCTTATACTTGGTTATGATGAAGTTATTAGAAGAATTTCAATATTTGCTTAGGAGTGAATAGATATGGGTTATAAAGAAGTAATTCTAGAAATGAGAGTTAATAAATTATTAAAAGGTAAAAAACCAGCATTAGTTTTTGTAGAAAACAATCTTGGACGAATTTATAAATTTAAAAAAAGACGCATGTATATAATGACAATTAATTCTACTGCGATCCATTTTCATGCTT
>JAVBOS010000018.1:0-4764 GCA_031550255.1 Anaeroplasmataceae bacterium
TTGGCTCATCTAATACATATAACACACCAGTCAATCTTGACCCAATTTGTGTAGCAAGCCTAATGCGTTGCGCTTCTCCACCACTTAAAGTAACTGCACTTCTACTTAAACTAAGGTATTCTAATCCTACATTTATTAAAAAGCTAAGTCTATCTTTAACTTCTTTAATAACTAAATTAGCAATTTGTTCTTGTTCCTTTGTTAATTTAATATTATTAAAAAAAGCGTATAAATCTTCAATTGACATATCACAAAGTTCAATAATATTTTTATCATTTATAAATATATTTAACATCATTGGATTAAGTCTGGCCCCATGACATGAAGAACATTCACGTTCAACCATATATGTTTCTATCCATTCTCTGATCCATTCACTAGATGTTTCTAAATACCTTCTTGTAAAGTTATCAATTACACCTTCAAAAAAATCTTTCTTATCTTGATTACGTCCACTTGTACTTGTTAATTTAAAGCTAATGATATCAGGAGAACGATGTAACATTATGTTTTTATGTTCTCTAGGTAAATCTTTAAATGGTTTATCCATATCAATTCCGTATTTATCGCAAGTTTGATTGATCATTGAATTCATTAAATTATCTTCTTGTTGATTACGATATGGGATAATAGCTCCATTATTCAAACTTTTATTTTCATCTATTACTAAATCTTCACTTACTTCTTGTTTAACTCCAAGTCCGTTACACTCTGGACAAGCACCTAATGGTGAGTTAAATGAAAACAATCTTGGTTCTAATTTAGGAACACTATATCCGCAATGTTTACAGGCATAATGTTCACTAAAAAATAATTCCTCTTTGTCATCTACAATAATCTTTACATATCCACCGCTATTTCTTGCAGCAAGTTCTACAGCTTCACTAATACGTGAACGCATACCTTCTTTTAATATTAATCTTTCTATAACAATATCAATATCATGTTTCTTATTCTTTTCTAAAGAAATTTCTCCATCAATCTCAATTAGTTCTCCATTTACTCTTGCACGGATGAATCCTTCTTTTAAGTATTTGGCAAAAACAGCTTTATGTTCACCTTTTTGTCTTTGAACTACTGGAGATAACACATATATTTTACTACCTAAAGGTAAGTCTAAAATACGATTAACCATCTCTTCTTGTGTTTGTGAAGCTATGGGTTCATGATGTTCTGGGCAATAAGGAGTTCCTATTCTTGCATACATCAATCTTAAATAATCAAATATTTCTGTAACAGTTCCAACTGTTGAACGAGGATTTTTATTTGTTGTTTTTTGATCAATAGAAATAGCTGGTGATAATCCCTCAATAGAATCAACATCTGGTTTTTCACTATTTCCTAAAAATTGTCTGGCATATGAACTTAATGATTCAACAAATCTTCTTTGGCCTTCTTGATATATAGTATCAAACGCTAAAGAAGATTTCCCACTTCCAGAAAGTCCTGTCATAACTATTAATTTATCTTTTGGAAGTTCTAGATTGATATTTTTTAAATTATTTTCTCTAGCACCTTTTACTACAATTTTATGCATAAAACACTACCTAACTTATTTTTTCTTTAAATTCTTCTTCTGACATAATATATATTCCAAGTTCTTGCGCCTTAGTTAATTTAGATCCAGCACTACTGCCGGCAATAACTATATCAGTTTTTTTACTAACACTATCAATTGTTTGACCACCAAGTGACTCTACAATTTTTTTAGCTTCGCTTCTTTCAAACATTTCTAATGAACCTGTTAAAACTACTTTTTTTCCCGTAAAGAATGATTCTTTAACAAATGGCTTGTCATAAGTAACTTTCAAACCTAAATTTGTCAATTCTTCAATTAATTTAATATTATTTTCATTATTAAACCATTTAACTACTTCACATGCTATTGCTTCACCAATATCATTAATTTCTAGCATGTCTTCTATTGTTACTTTTTTTAATAACTCAAGTGAAGGAAAATATTTACATATAACTTTACTTATCTTGCTTCCAACATGTTTAATACCTAATCCAAATAGCAAACTATCCATGTTATTGTTTTTGCTAGCATCGATTGCTAATAATAAATTATCAACACTTTTTTCACCCATGCGTTCTAAATTTATCAATTCTTCTCTTCTATCTTTCAATTTAAAGATATCAGCAATATTCTTAATGAATCCAGCTTCATATAACTGAATAACAACCTTTTCTCCTAAAGAATCAATATTATAAGCAACACGTGATGCAAAATGTATTAACCCATTTACTAGTTTATCCTTACAATTATCATTTAAACAAAAATAGTCAGCTTCTCCTTCTTTGCGTATTAAATAAGTACCACAAGAAGGACAAACTTCTATCATCTTAAATTTAATAGCGTCTATTCCTCTTTTTTCTAAAACAGGTCTAACTACTTCTGGAATAACATCTCCAGCTTTTCTAATTATAACAGTATCATTTATATAAATATCTTTATCAATTACATAATCCTCATTGTGAAGTGTTGCTCTTGAGATATTAGATCCTTGTACAAACACTGGTTCCAAATTTGCAACAGGTGTTATTGTCCCTGTTCTTCCAACTTGGAAAGCAATATCTAATAATTTAGTACTAACTTCTTCTGGTGGAAACTTATAAGCAATTGCCCATTTTGGTGCCTTAGCTGTATAACCTATTTTTTCGTGTAAATTAATTTCATTTACCTTAATAACAATTCCATCGATATCATAGGCTAAATCATGTCTTTTTAAAGTCATTTCATTTACATACTCAATTACTTCATCAATTGATTTTTTATGGCTATATAAAGGATTCACTTTAAATCCTAATCTTTTTAATTCCTTCAAAGAATCTTCTTGTGTTAATACATCATGGCCACCAATCAAATAATATAAAAATGCATCTAAATTTCTTTTGGCAGCTATTTTACTATCAAGTTGTCTAACACTACCTGCTGCCGCATTACGACAATTGGCAAATAACTCTTCTTCATTTTCCAATCTTTCTTTATTAATTTCTAATAAAGTGGATTTATTCATAAAGATTTCTCCACGAACTTCAATATCTATTTTATCTTTTAAAGTTAATGGCAAACTTTTTATTGTTTTAATATTATTTGTGATATTTTCTCCAACAACACCATTACCTCTTGTTGCTCCTTGAACTAAAACACCATTTTCATATGTAATTGATACCGACAAGCCATCTATTTTTAATTCACAAACATATGTAGCATTTGGCGCTATTTTTTTTATTCTTTCATCAAAGTCTCGCAAATCACTTTCATTAAAAGCATTCCCTAAAGACATCATGGCTGATTTATGATTAACCTTTTCAAACTTAGCCAAAATTTCGCCACCAATTCGTGTTGTTGGGCTGTTAGAAAGTTTAAATTCTGGATATTTAGTTTCCAAATCAATTAATTCATTAATTAATTTATCATATTCATAATCTTCCATACTTGGATTATCTAAAACATGATATTCATAATTAGCTTTTTCAATAACAGTTATAATATCTTTTATTCTCTTCTTAATATCCATTAAAATCACCCATTATTTTCTCATTATATTATAGCATAAAAATGATATAACGGCAATTTTATACTATAAAAAAATGTAAATTATATTATAATGGTGGTATAATATAACAAGCAGGTGATATGGTGAAAAAGGTTATTTTGGAAGTATCAAATCTAAAAAAATATTATGGAAAACAAATAGGCATTGAAGATGTTTCTTTTAAATTGTCTACTGAAGAAATTTTAGGTTTTATCGGTCCAAATGGTTCTGGTAAATCTACTACAATTAAAACAATTCTAGATTTATTAAAATCAGATCATGGTATTGTTAAAATTTTTGGAAAAGAAATTCATTCATCATTTACTGATATAATGCAGTTTGTTGGTTATTTACCAAGTGAAATATCAAGCTATGAAAATTTAACAGTGGAAAAATTTTTATTATATGCTGCTAGTTTTTATGAAATCGATTATATAGATAATATCTACTTATTAGCTAAGAGATTAGAATTAGATTTAAATAGAAAAATTAAAGATTTATCCTTAGGTAATAAAAGAAAAGTAGGATTAATTAATGCATTATTTCATGATCCTAAATTAATAATTCTTGATGAACCAACAAATGGACTTGATCCTGCTATTCAAAAAGAACTTCTAAATATTATTAAAGAACGCAAAGATAAAGGCTGCGCTATCCTATTTTCTAGTCATAATTTAAATGACATACAAGCTTTATGTGATCGAGTTATGATTATAAAAGAAGGAAAGATTGTTTCTATTTTAGAAAAAAAAGAATTAAAACAATCACATAAAAGGTTTAGCATTGAATCCAATAAGACAATAGAAAACAAACATTTACTTTTACCAGGAATAAAGGATTTACATATAGAAGACAAGCAAGCAACATTTTTATTCGCAGGAGATATTAGTGAATTAGTTAAACGTTTAACATATTTAGAACTAACAAATCTAATGGTTAGTGAACCTACATTAAACGAACTATTACTTCACTACTATAAATAATGAATATTTATTGGCATGAGTTAAAAAACTCTCTTATTGTCTCAATTATTTGGTCTTCTATACTTTATATATCTTTTACAATGTTACTTTTATTTTATCCATTGTTTTATAATAATAAAGATATTATTTTTGAAAGTTTAAGCAATGTTCAAAACGATACTTTGTTAGCATTTAACATCGATAAATCTAATATGTTTACACCTTTAGGTTATTATTCAATTGTTTTTGTTTTCATTTCT
>JAVBOS010000128.1:0-15730 GCA_031550255.1 Anaeroplasmataceae bacterium
TTAGGAGAGAGTAAAAAAATAATTTCTTCTGACATTGCTGCCTTTGATGAAAGTATTATTGAATATATAAGACTAGAGGATTATTCATATGGGTTTATTGATGAATTTAACTTATCAATTAATTCAATTGTTGGAGAAGAAATAATAAATAAAAAGCCTTTTATTTTTAGTAATAATAATGTTGATAAAGGTGAATTTGAACATTTTATGATTAAGGAAATATTTGATCAACCTAATGTTATTAGAAAAGTTATTGATTATTATGAAACACTTGAATTAGATGATATAAAGAATATATTTTTAAAAAATAAAAAAATTATTTTTCTAGGGGCGGGGACGTCACATTATGCAGGACTTTATTCTGCAAAAATATTGGAAAAAATTTTAGATAAAAAAAGTGAAGCTTATCTTGCTTCAGAATTTGCTTATTACCCACCAATTATTGATAAAGATTATGTATTTATTTTGTTTTCTCAGTCAGGAGAAACAGCTGACTTAGTTGAATGTGTAAAATTAATAAAGGAATATGGAAATAATGTTATATTGTTTACTAATAATATTAATTCAACATTAGCCTATATGTGTGATAAAACAATTGATTTAAATGCAGGAATAGAGGTTTCGGTAGCTTCCACAAAGGCATATTTATCAATGGTTATAAACACGTTTATTGTTTGTAAAAAAATTAAAAATGAAGGTTATAAAAAAGAACTTAATGAAGTAATTTTAGGTGTCGAAGATATTTTATTTTCTAAAGATGTAATTAAGAAAAAAGCATTAGAATATGTAGGATATAATAATTTTTATTATCTTGGTAGAGGTAATGATTTCTTTGCGTGTTTAGAAGGCGCCCTAAAGTTAAAAGAAATATCCTATATCAATTGTGTTGCTTACCCATCTGGAGAATTAAAACATGGAACTTTATCATTAGTAGATAATAATACATTAGTTATATCTTTAATTTCTAATAAAAAAACATTTTCATTAGTTGAATCAAATATTAATGAGGCAAGAAGCCGTGGAGCAAAATCTTTAACTATAACAAATAAGAAAATAAATGATATAAATACTATTTATATAAAAAGTATAGATGAACAATTAAATCCTTTGCTTGGGGTTGTTTGGTTTCAGTTGTTTGCTTATTATGTAGCTTATTTGAAAAGTTATGACATTGATAAACCGAGAAATTTAGCAAAAAGCGTTACGGTAGAATAATTATATTTATCAAAAAAAAACAACTTTTCAGTTGTTTTTTAGTTTGTTACTTTATGTGCTAATCTTAATTTATCAGCAATCATAGCTATAAATTCACTATTAGTTGGTTTACTTTTTGTATAGCTAATTGTATATGAGAATATTTGTGCTATTGCATCAACGTTTCCTCTGTTCCAAGCTACTTCGATTGAATGACGTATTGCGCGTTCAACACGAGAAGAAGTTGTTTTATATTTTTTTGCTACCATTGGATATAATACTTTTGTAATAGATCCTAATATTTCAATGTTATTAAATACCATTAAAATAGAATCTCTTAAATATTGGTATCCTTTTATATGTGCAGGAACACCTACTTCGTGTAATAATGAAGTTATTTCTTGTTCGATAGATTCTAAAGATGTTGATGCTGTTTGTGAAAAATTAATATTTTCTGGTGTTTTCTTTGTAGCAACAGGTCTTAATAATGAATTAATAATATTTACTAAACCACTTAAGTCAATTGGTTTAATAATAAAGTAATCTGCCCCCAGTTCAGATGTCTTCGCTATTAAATACTCATTATTGAATGCAGTAGTCATAATTATTTTTTTTGGTCTACGATATTTAGCAGGATTTTTTGCTAATTCTTCTAGTACCCCCACTCCATCAATATCTGGCATGAAGATATCTAATAATAGAATATCAACTTGATTACTTTCTAAATATGATAGTATATTTTTACCAGAACTTGATGTTTTTACTACTTCAAAATTACTTTGTACTTTTAAAAATTCGCTGACCATAAGTACTAATTCTTTGTTGTCATCAGCAATAACAATTTTTGCCATTTTACCCCTCCATTTTGTGCATATGGTTTATATCATACATATATCAAAAAAACATTGCAAGAGTTATATTTAATTTTTTTATTTTATATTGATAAAAGACCACTTTTCGACAAAAAAAATGCGCTTTTGCGCATTGGTTTTTTACGTTTTGTCGAACGATGTCGGAAGATATTAAATATATTGAAAATTTGTGTTATTCTTTGTGTATTTTTTCAATGCCATAGTTTAATAAATCTTCTTCTGTAAGTATGTGACCAAAAGGTAATCTTTTTGTCGTATCTACACCTGGAGAATATTCGGCAAAGTAACATGTTTTATCTCTGTTCGAGTCTCCCCATTTATTCCATCCAAGTGGATTAATATGATCATCCATTGTGCAATTTATGAAAACTGCTTTTCCATAGTCTCTCCAAGGTCTTGCTAGAAATACGGAATGTTTTTTTGCATTACCTGTTAATTTACAATTTATAAAAGTAAAGCCATATTTTTGTTCAAGTGAATGTGATGGAGCAGCAACATAAGAATTTGTATGAGTTTCAATTGAATGAATTTGACAATTGTTAAATATAGAATTTCCACAACCAAAAATAAAATCAACATCACCCTCAATATAACAATTATCATATAGCTGTCTTGATGGCTTATTAGCTTGTAATTCATCTTTTGGTAAAAAATCTTTATATCTGATAGTCAAATCATGTGGAATTGGACCACAAAGAAGAGTATCTTGGGCTCCAATTAGTTTTGAATTAAGTAGCTTGAAATTATCTCCTAAAATATGAAGTGAAACTGCTTGACCGTATTTGATAGATGGAACAGAAGTGTTTCTAATGGTTACATTTGAAATTGATACATTATCACCTAAAACTATACATGTGTAAGTTCTAAATGTATTGTATTCTTTGTTATCGATATGTATTTTTGGAGAATAGTCCATATTTTCAATAATTGTAGTTGAACAATTAAATCCAATAATTGAAATATTGCTTATGGTAACTTTTACTTTTTCTTTGTAGATACCTTCTGACAGGAAAAGTATATCCCCACTTTTCATTATTTTTAATGTATCATTTATTGAATTTTTGGGAGTAATTTTATATTCCATAATATCACCTTTTTTTACAATTTTTTCTTTATGTAATAATTATACCACAATTTATTTGTAAATATTAATAATATATTATGAGTAAAACCGCTTTTAGCAGAAACATATGTAAAAACGCTTCCATTTAAAGTGAAATAGTTTTCATAAAATTGCTTGACTAGTTAGAATATTAATGTTAAAATTGTTGTGAATTAAAGCTCAGCTATTTTAGAATAAATTAGTTTTGACTTTATTTATTTTTAGAAAAATCTTTTTATTCAAGGGAGTGGTACTATTTCTCTTAAAAAGTATATGATAATTGATTTAAGCATTTTACTTATAGCTGGAATAGTTGCGGAAGTAATAGTCATTTATTTCGCAGGGGTCTTATTACCTTGGACTATACCAACGCTTGGTATTGGAGTAGTAATAATAACTTTGGCTATTATAAGATGGAAAAAATATGGGTTAATTACTATTCCTATTATGGCTTTAACAACTTGGATAGGCGGAAAATCAACTATTTCTAATAATCAATTATTCGATGTAGTAAGAAATTCAATATACGATTACAAATTATTAATTACGATTTTTCTGAGTTATTTTGGATGTACAATAAGTTCATTGACATTCAAAAAAATATCTTCGAAAAATTTATCTATTATTATAATTTTATTAAGCGTTTTCCTGATTCAAGCGATAGTATTGTTTCTTTTTGGTTTAAAAGATGATGTTATACTTAAATATTTATTCAATAATCTGTTTTCTAATATATTATTTGGAATAATTGTAAGTTTGATTTTATCGAATATTTTATTTTTTCAAAAATTATTTATTGACCAAGTGCAATTTTTAAAAAATAATGTTGAAGAAAAAAAACAAGAGATTGAATACTATGATAGATACTCAAATTCAAAAAAAAGATAAATTTAGTTTCAAAAGAAACAAAGAAAGGCGTGTGGACTTATGACAAATGAAAATTTAAAAAGTCAAGAATTTGTATTAGATGAGATGGAGCGTACGAAATGGCATAGAGTATTCGTAACTCTAGCTCAAGATTGGCGCTTATATGTATTATTATTGCCTACATTAGCATTCTTATTTTTATTCAGATATTTACCGATATATGGAATATTAGAAGCGTTTAAATCAAACGTTGGTGAATTATCTATAATGGATATGAACTGGGTAGGGTTATATAACTTTGACATTTTGTTTTCAGATATTATATTCTGGCAAGCATTAAGAAATACATTTATTACAAGTATGTATGGTTTACTTTTTGGATTTCCAATCCCTATTATTGTTGCTTTACTATTTAGTGAAGTTAAAAGTAGCGGTTTAAGAAGTATTTTACAAGTTGCTGTTTACTTGCCAAAATTTATTTCAACTGTTGTTATAACATCAATTATAATATTATGGTCATCAAATCAAACGGATGTTAGTAATGCCGGGCTTCTGACTAATGTGTTTTATAGTTTAGGTTTAATTACAGATAAGAGTGAAAACTTATTGCAAATGCCGAAATTTTTCAGATCTATCTATCAAGTATCTGGAGTTTGGGAAGGTGCTGGTTATGGTTCAATAGTATACTTTGCGGCTGTAATGGCAATATCGCCAACAAATTATGAAGCTGCTAAAATTGATGGCGCAAGTAAAATGCAACAAATTAGATATGTAACTTTCCCGGGAATGGCTCCAACTTTAACAATAATGTTGATTATGCGTATTGGGCAAATTCTTGATGTTGGTTACGAAAAAGTAATATTACTATACAACTTAAAAACATATGAAACTGCCGATGTTGTATCTACTTATGTATATAGACGTGCGAGAGGTGAAGGTGGAATTGTTGGTGTAGGTGTTGCTGCCGATATATTTAACTCAATTATTGCGATGTGCCTAGTTTTAGGAGCTAATGCAATTAGTAGACGTGTTTCAGACACGGCATTATTCTAGAAGGTAGGTTGATAATATGAAAAGAATGGATATTTCGGAAAAAATATTTAGTATTATAGCCCATGTATTATTAATTTTATTTGCATTAGCATGTGTTTATCCTTTGATATTCGTTGTATCATCGGCTATATCTGCTCCGTTAGCAGTTGAAGCTGGAAAGATAGTTTTATGGCCAGTAGGATTCCAAATGAAAGCTTTAATTGCAGTTGCATCAGATTTTGAATTTTGGTTGTCATACTGTAATACAATTTTCTTAACAATTTATGGTACTGCTATTTCAATGGTAGTAGCAATTACAGGAGCATATGCTTTATCTAAAACAAGATTAATGTTTGGACGTGGATTTAACTTTATGTTAGTTTTCACAATGTGGTTTAGTGCGGGAATGATTCCTACATATATGAACTTTGTACGTTTAGGAATTAACAATAGATTTGGATTTATTTTAGGATTAGGATTCAACGCATTTAACATGATTTTATTAAGGAATGCATTTACTGGTGTTCCTCATGAGATAGAAGAAGCTGCAACAATTGATGGTGCAACAGAATTTCAAATTTTGTCAAAAATTTATATTCCTATGTCAACATCTTCAATTGCTACAGTAACAATGTTCTTCGCGTTATCAAGATGGAATGGATACTTCTGGGCACAATGGTTATTACCATATGAAGCGCAACCTTTGCAAGTATACATGAGAACTTATATTGATAAAAAATTAGGAGTTGACGGAAGTATCGATCCAGAAATATTAGGATACTCTTTAAAATCTTATCAATATTCAATGATTGTTTGTTCTATCATACCTATCATCATTATATATCCACAAATGCAAAAATATTTTGCAGCTGGTGTTAATGTTGGTGGGGTAAAAGAATAGAAAAAGAAAAGGAGAAAGAAACTATGATTAAAAAACTATTGGCCGTTGTGCTTACGACTGCCGCAGTTATCGGTTTAACATCTTGTGGTAAAGACCCAGTTGTTAAAAATTCAGATGATGACTACACGCTTAGTTTAAATGGAGCAGATAATTTAGCTACAAAAGTTAATTTAGGTGTTAATTTAAACTATAACGGAACAGCTGGTATTTCATCGTTACAAACAACATTTACTGTTGGAGACAAAACGTATTCAAAAAATGATTTATTACCTACTTGGGTAGCAATCGGTGAAAAATTAAATATCCAATTTACGGATAAAGCTGATTATACTAAGAAAAATAATGCAGACATTTATACAAGTGTAAAAGAAGGAACGGATGCTGATTTATTAGCACTAGCTACTGATAGTATGAATGAATATGCAGCGAACGGAAAGGTTCTTGCATTAAACAAATACTTCGGATACATGCCTAACTTTGTTAACTTATTAAAAAAGAGTCCTTCACTTGCAAATCAAATGAGAAGTGCTGATGGAAACATCTACTTTACTCCATATTTTGATGGATTTGATTCAATTGAAAAAATGTTTTTAATGAACACAGACTATGTTAAGGCATTATTAGATGAATCACCAGTTTACTATACTGATGCTAAAACTACTACTTATAGACCTTATGGGTCATTAGATACTGAAACAGTACTTACTGCATCTGATTATAAAGCATATATTCCTTCATTAAGAAATGAAAAAATTGCTGTTGCAAATGCAAATGGTGTTGGACATAGTGAAATTACAGTATCAATAGCTTCTGGAAAAGATATTATTTCTAGAATGAACGCTGTTTCTACTAAAAATGGTGCTAATCTAGTTGCTGAATTTAAAGCATATATTGACGCTGTATATGGTGAATATATTGGTGCAGGAAAAACGTTTGCACAACGTTCAGATATTTTTACTTCGGCTCAAGCAGTTTATAATGCAGATGAATTAGTTGCGTTATTACGTTGTGTTAAAACTAATCCAAAATATCTTGCTAACAAAACTAATATTAACCCATTCTTTACACGTTCAGGAGAAGCTAACCGTCAACATTCAGCTCAATCATTAGCTCAAATTTGGGGTGTTCGTGGAACAGATTCAGAAAAAGATAAATTATATTTTGATGCAAAAGGTAATTTAGTTGATGGAAGAACACAAAATGATTTATATAATGCTTTAGATAATGTTAATAAATTATATAAAGAAGGTTTAATAGTTACTGAATTCTATAAAGGATACGGAAATTCAGCAAAAGGTTTATGGTCTGAAAACTTATTAAAAACTGGGGAAGGATTTATGTCATATGACTATAATGCTACTCAAACAGTTTATACAGAGTCATACAAAGGATCTACATTTGCTGCTACAAAATCATATATGCCAGTATTACCTCCAGTTGCAAAATGGAATGATGGTGGAAAAAATATTGATGGAACAGAAAATCCATATGATTATTTCCATTTCTCTGAAGATTCACGTCAATTAAAGAGTGGTGGATGGTGTGTACCTGTAAGTGCTGCACGTACTCAAGATCAATTAAAACGTGCTTTAACATTAATGGATTCAATGTTTGATAGAGGAGTTTCTGGTGGAAAAGGTATTGCTGATATTCAAGATTTTGGACCAGATAACGAATACTATAGAAATGGAACAATGACTTTAAAAGATGGTCAAGTAGTTGTTAATATTGCTGACTCATTATGGACACGTATGGCTGCTACAGGAAAAGGATGGAATGATTACTATCGTTTCTATGTTGGATCAACTAATACAGTTGGACATGTTAGAAGTGATGGATTAGACTATCAAGCAACATCATTGCCTGGTAGATATGGTATATCTAACATTCAATTAGCTACAGGAGCAGGTACAATGGCAATTGCTAAATCTGCTGCTAAAAACAGTTTCTATTTATCAGTTCCTACAACTTGGGGATTAGATGCTGATACATTAGCTGCAATTGCTGCTAATGAAAAAGTAACAAAATTATCTAATTTCTGGAGAGAAAGTGGAACAGATATTTCAACATTCTCATTAGTTATTTGTGAAGGTTTTGGATCAAGCCAAAATATTCCAACAATTAAAGAAATTCAAGGATACTTTAAAGAAAGCAATAACTTATATTTAGCTTCATATGCAGATTACTATACTGCAAATATTTATAAAGAAGTTGGAACAAATTAATTAATAATTAGGAAATGCGGCGGAGTGCATACTCCGCTTGCAATTCCATTATATTTTGGAGGTCAACATGGCTCAATTATTGAAAAAAAGTGGAAAATTTTATACATCAATGTACATAATTATTTCACTAGTAATTATTGTTTTATCGGTTGCGTTTATGACGCAATATAGATATATAACACAAAAATATGAAGTTTTACAGTCAAATTTAAATTCAATTAATAATTTAATATTTTACACTGGAGTATTAGCATTTGTTGGATTGTCAATTAATCTAATCATTGGGAATACAAACAGAAGACACTTCTACAAATTTAATTTAATTTCTGGAATTATTTGTAATACTATTCCTGCAATTTTAGGATTAGTATCATTAATTCTTACGATTACCATAATTCCATCATTAAGTAGCGCAATGCCAGAACTAGTGAGAAGAGCGGAGTTACTAATTTACAAATTCACTCCATCAATGTTAACTATTTATGTATCGCTTGCTTTATTAATAACATTTATAACTTATAGTGTTTTATTTTCATTATATTTTGTTGCAAAATATAATCATGAATTAACGTTGAAAAAGGTGGTTGAATGTGATGGAAAATAATTTGAAATTGGAAAAAATGAGGTATAATAATAACTCTATATCTTATACATTAGGTCTTATTGCAATTTTATTTAGTATAATAGCTACGTTTGTTCTATTAAATTCAAGTGCACCTAGATTTTCGGTTTTTGTAAAAATAATATTAAACATCTTAGTATTGTTATTTGGATTCTTGGCAACTGAGAAAGTTAAAAATTATCAACTAAAATATTCATACACTCTTTATGGTATTGGGATTATATGCTATGCTAGAATTTTATGGTATCCTTTGCAATTAATTATAAACTATCATTTATTTTTAACTAATACTACATATGATTCAGTTAAAAAAACTAGAATTTACAATGAAGATGTTACAGATGAGCTTGTTGCAAAAATATCAAAAATTCTTGCGCCAGTAGTAAAAGGTGAAAGTTCACCAATTTTACCACAAAGTGCATATACAAGAGCAGGTATCGCGATTGCATGTCTATTAATTGCTGGTTCTTGTTTCATAGCCGCAGCTTATATAGGTCAAAAGAAAAGTATTGCGTTATCAAATTATCTTAACTCAATTAAGAAACAATAGGAGGTACTTACAATGGCAGATGTTATTTTAAAAAATGTAAATAAAGTATATCCTAATGGAGTTCAAGCTGTTTTTGATTTCAATATTGAAATTGAACATGGTGAATTCATTGTTCTTGCTGGTCCTTCTGGATGTGGAAAATCAACTACATTACGTATGATTGCAGGATTAGAAGAAATTTCATCAGGAGATTTAATAATTAATGATAAACTTTGTAATGATTTATCGCCTAAAGATAGAGATATTGCAATGGTTTTCCAAAACTATGCATTATATGCACATATGACTGTATACCATAATATGGCATTTAGTTTAATGATTCGTAAAATTGATTCAGATGAAATACACCAACGTGTTTTAAAAGCAGCTGAAATACTTGGATTGGTTCCATATTTAAATAGAAAACCAAAACAATTATCAGGAGGACAACGTCAACGTGTTGCAGTTGGACGTGCAATAGTACGTAATCCTAAAGTTTTCTTACTTGATGAACCGTTATCAAATCTTGATGCTAAGTTAAGAGGTTCAATGAGAAAAGAATTAAGTTTATTACATAATAAGCTTAAAACTACATTTATCTATGTTACACATGACCAAATTGAGGCATTGACTTTAGCTGATAGAATCGTTGTAATGAAAGATGGATATGTTCAACAAATTGATTCACCAAAAGAAATGTTTGATAATCCAACCAATCTTTTCGTAGCAAGTTTTATTGGAACTCCTCCGATGAATTTCTACAATGGAAAGATATCAAAAGATGGATATTTTATAAAAGCTACTGGCGAAAAAATAATTATTGAAAAATCTAAATATGAAACTTTAAAAGAACAAGGTTATGTTGATAAAGAAGTTATAATGGCTTCTAGACCAGAATATGTTTTTATGAATGAAGCTAAATTAGCAGAATTCAATGAAAGTACATTTGATCTTGAAGTGGATTATGCAGAATCTCTTGGTGCTTATAATCTTATTTACGGTACTTATGCTGGAGAACGTTGTATAGCAAAAGTTAGTGCTAGAGATGAAGTTCATGCAAAAATAGTTAAATGTTGTTTTGATATATCAAAAATTCATTTTTTTGATATTAATACTACTAATCGAATAAGTAAGGAGGCTAAATAATTATGAAAAAAGTTTTTGCAATGTTTGGCCGATATCTGATAAATGTTTGTGTAGATTTTGTTGAAGGATTTAAAATTGCGCCACAAAAAGTTGTCACATATATATCATTAGTTCCGGGATTAGTTTATGGATTATTAATGGATGCACATTATGCAACAATTTATTTATTACCTGTGCAAAATTTTGCTCCGTATCCTACATATAATTTTACTGGTATATTAATTTTTCTAATTTTTATTGCAACATGTATTAATATGTTCAATGGATTTTCGTTTGTTAAAAAGAATAATTTAACAAAATGTTTAAGTATAACTTTTATTACTTTAATAGTTCTTGCAGCTGGTATAGGATATATATATCTAATTCTTGATGCAAATAAAATAAGAAATATTATTTCTGGAAAAGTTTTAACTTCTTTAATTACAATTGGAATTACTATGTTATTTACTGTGATAATGAATGTATTTGCTTTTGTTTATAGAAACAAAAATTACGTAAAGGTAAAAGAATAGTAATGAGTAAAGAGAAAGAATTAAGACCTTATAAGACTGATAAATTATCTAAAGTCCCATCTTGGGTAAAAATTCTTTTCCTAAAATTTTGGGCAGCAGCAGCTGCCTTTTATTTTGTAGGAATTGGTGGAACTTTTATTCCTGCTGGAGATAATTTTAAATTTACAATATTTTTCGGATTAGTTATTGGTTTAGTAATGGAGTATGTAGTTAAACAAATAGTTCGTTTAATGAAAAATTCTGCTGATAATACATTTAAATACAATTTGATCAATATGCCTGGAACAAAGTCATTTGTATTAAATTTATTATATGGTATTTTAATTGTAGAACCAATAATTTATCTAGGTGGATTTATGGTTAAGAATAATTTATGGTTTAATTTTTTTGGAGATGAGGCCGTAGGAGCAGAACCATTTTTGATTGGATTCTTATATATTGTAATAGATTCTATTGTTGTTACAATAAAAAATTTATTTGTAATGCGAAGCAATAAAAAGAAAATGAAAAAAATAGAGGAGTAGATAAGATGAAGTTAGATATAGTTTATCTGAACACAAGAAGTGTAACTTTAGAAATATTAGATGAATCAATTTATAATTCATACTTGGAATATGATTTGTTTGTAAATGAAATATTACATTCAAGAAATAATGACAAGAATGTAATATCTATATATGATTTATTACCTGATACAAAATATAATGTAAAAGTAGTCTTCACTGACTCAAAGGAATTAACTACAAACTTTGTAACACATAAAGAATTTGTAACATTAAATGTAAAAAAAATTGGAGCTAAAGGTGATGGAGTTTCCAACGATACAAACTTTATTCAAGCAACTATAAATGCTTGTCCAAAAGATGGTAGAGTATACATTCCAGGTGGAAACTATTATACAGGACCAATATTTTTAAAGGATAATATTACAATTGAATTAGCAGAAGATGCTAGATTAGTTGGAGATACAAATAGAAATAATTATCCTATATTACCAGGGGTTACAATGCTTACAGATGAATCAGATGAATATAATTTAGGTTCGTGGGAAGGTAATCCATTGGATTGTTTTGCAAGTATAATAACTGGAATTAATGTTTCTAATGTTAATATAGTTGGTAAAGGAATAATTGACGGAAATGCTCAAAATGGCGATTGGTGGGTCGATGTGCGCACCAAACGTATTGCATGGCGTCCACGTGGAGTTTTCTTAGTAAATTGTAAGAATATTAATTTCCAAGGTGTAACAGTAACAAATACACCATCATGGAATTTACATCCATATTTTTCTGAAAATATTAGATTTATTGATATGAAATTGATAAGTCCAAAAAATTCACCTAATACTGATGGATGTGATCCGGAATCATGTAAAAATGTAGATATTATAGGTGTATATTTTTCTGTAGGTGATGATTGTATTGCTATTAAAGCTGGAAAAATATATATGGGAAGAAAACATAAGAAACCTTCTGAAAATTTCAATATTAGAAACTGTTCTATGAATTTTGGTCACGGAGCTGTAGTTTTAGGTAGTGAAATGAGTGGAGGTATAAAAAACATTAATGTAACAAGATGTCTTTTTAATCAAACAGATCGTGGTCTTAGAATTAAGACTCGTCGTGGAAGAGGAAAAGATGCTGTTATTGATGGAATTACTTTTGAAAACATTAAAATGACAGATGTTCTAACTCCACTTGTAATAAATATGTTTTATTACTGTGATCCAGATGGAAAGAGTGAATATGTTTGGTCAAAAGATAAATTACCAGTTGATGACAGAACACCATATATTGGGAAATTCTTATTTAAAAATATTGATTGTGAAAATGTTAATATTGCTGCAGGTGCTTTTTATGGTCTTCCAGAACAACCAATTAAAGAGGTTGTTATTGAAAATATGAATTTTAGATATTCAAAAACTCCTGAGGAAGGAATTCCAGCTATGATGAGTTTCCTAGATTCAATGAAGTTAAAAGGATTAATATTTTATAATGTTGAAAATGTAGTATTAAAGAATGTTAATTTAGGAGAACATCCATCAGATGATGTTGAATTAACAGGAGTAACTACGTTTAGTAGAAATTAAAACCATCAAATGATGGTTTTTTTATTGAAATAAAAAGTAAAATAATGTATAATTTTTTTGATAAAAGGTAAATAATATCGGAAAGGACTTATATGAAAATTGCAATCGGAAGCGACCATGGTGGTTTAGATTTAAAAGAATCTATCATTGAATTCTTAAAAGATTTTGGAAATGAAGTAAAAGATTTTGGAACATATACGAAAGATAGTTGCGATTATACAGATTTTGGGTATAAAGTAGCTAAGTCTGTTGCAGATAATAGTTATGATAGAGGTATAGTAATTTGTACAACTGGAATTGGTATGTCTATTATTGCCAATAAGGTTCGAGGAGTAAGATGTGCATTAGTTTGTGATACTACTACTGCTAAATTAACAAGAGAACATAATAATTCTAATGTATTAGCTTTAGGTCAAAACCTAGTTTCAGTTGAATTAGCTAAACAAATTACAAAAATATGGTTAGAAACAGAATTTTCTAATAATGAAAGACATACAAGAAGAGTTGAAAAAATTTCTTTATATGAAGGAGAAGAAAATGGGAAACGTTAATATATTAAATCATTCATTAGTAAAACATAAATTAACTAATATAAGAAAAAAAGATACAGGAACTAAAGATTTCTACCAAAATGTAGAAGAGATTGCTGGATTAATGGCTTATGAGATTACAAGGGACTTTCCATTAAAAGAAGTAGTTATCGATACTCCAATTTGTAAGAGTGTACAACACGAACTTGCTTTAGATGTTGTTATTGTACCAATTTTACGCGCTGGATTAGGAATGGTTGATGGTATTAGAACAATGCTACCAACAGCAAAAGTCGGATTCATTGGATTATATAGAGATGAAAAAACTTTAGAACCAGTTGAATATTATGCAAAATTTCCAACAAACATAAAAGATGCTATTGTTTTAGTAGTTGATCCAATGTTAGCAACTGGTGGAAGTGCTTCAGCGGCGATTACAATGTTAAAAAAACGAGGAGCAGCTGATGTAAGATTTGTTGGACTAGTTGGTGCACCAGAAGGTGTTAAACTTCTTCAAAATGATCATCCGGATGTTGATATATATTTAGCAGCATTGGATGAAAAGTTAAATGAAAGTGGATATATTGTTCCTGGTCTTGGTGATTGTGGAGATCGTTTATTTGGAACTAAATAATTAGTAGACATGCACTGCATGTCTTTTTAAATAAATGGAGGTAAAAATGAATTATTTATATATAACTAGCTTTTGTTTTTTCTTTTTTATAACATATTTAATATTACAGTCTACAAGATTGGTTGAAATATTTAAGAAAGGCAGTGTTTGGCAAATAAAAGTAACATATCTTATTATTTCTTTTATAACTGCTTATTTAATTACACAAGGCCTTATCAATTTAACGCAAATAATTGAAAATAATATAGTATAAGAGTATATTTTCTTTATCAATGTCAATAATAATTTCGAGGTGATAATTGATGAAAGAAAAAATTAAAAGATTTTTTATTGAGAAAAAAGAATTATTATTATTTGTGGCAGTACTTTTAGTAGTATTTACAACTGTTATTGTGGTAGCAAACTATGCATTAGCTGGAGAAAAACCTACAGATAATGATAAGAAAGATGATGACAAACAAACAGTTGTCCCTGGTGATGATGATGACGATGATGACGATGTTGTTCAAACTCCAGTTTATAAAGTTACAATGCCTGTACAAGGAGAATATACAATCGTTAGAACATTCTTTGATGTTGATGCATCAGTTGAAGAGTTAACAAAAGCTGTTATTAACACAGGGTCATACTTTATTGAATCACAAGGAATTAGCTATGCTAAAAAAGATAATACTGTATTTAATGTATATACAATATTACCTGGAAAAGTAACTAATGTGCAAACAGATGCTTTAGAAGGTACAATTGTAACTGTTGAACATAGTGATGGTGTAACTAGTATTTATAGTTCTTTAAAAACATCAAATGTTAACATTGGTGACACATTGGCAGAAAAAGCTATGATTGGTACAGCTGGGACTTCAATTTTAGATAATGAAGCGGGAGTACATGTTCATTTAGAAATTACTGTTGATTCTCAATATATAAATCCTGAAAAAGTTTTCGGAAAACAAGCTAGCGAAGTTAGTAGCGCAAAATAAGCCCAAAAGGGCTTTTTTTTGTATATTTTGATGGACATGTACATAAAATATAACAGAGGGGATAACATGGATATTTTAATTGCAAATAGAGTCAAAAATATGGCTGCGATTATACTAGAAAAAAAAGCAACTGTCAGGGACGTTGCTAAAGAAGTTGGTTTTTCAAAATCCACGGTACATAAGGATTTAACAGAAAAGTTGCCTATAATTGATTATGATTTATTCTTAGAGGTAAAAAATCTTCTAGAATTTAATAAAAACATCCGACATATAAGAGGCGGAGAATCAACGAAACTTAAATATTGTCACACGGAACTTCTATAAAGTGTTCTTTGAGATAAATAACGATAGCCTTTCCATTTGTTAAATCATTTAACTGATTCAATAAATGAGGGCTTTTATCTTTTTCAAAAGCAATATTTAAAATAATATTATATGTAAAAGTACTTTCTAAAATTATTTTATCTTCAAAAAATTTATTTAATAAATTATATG
>JAVBOS010000002.1:0-5367 GCA_031550255.1 Anaeroplasmataceae bacterium
GCTATAATATCAAATCCTCCAGTACTTGTTCCATATCTCAAAGCTATAGCACAGGCAAAAGCTGTTATTATAGCCCCAATAATACATAATGACAATGTATCTAGATTAAATTTAACTACTGGTATTATATCTGATAAAAATAATGTTTGAACAATTATTGAAACTAGTGAAAATAAAGCAAATTTCAACGAAACATATTTATAACCTATTATTAATACCGGAATATTTAATATAAAAACTAGAAGTCCTATCGAAACATCCATATTAAACATTTTAAAAATACGATTTATTAATTGTGCTAGCCCTGATAATCCTCCAGCATATAATCTTACTGGTTCTAAGAACCATATTAATGCAACCGAATAGACAATTGACGATAATACTACAACAGTAATACGAAAACAATTATCTAACAACATTTTCTTATTCATATTAACTTATTTTATCTCCTGGATTTAAGCTATCCACATTTAATAATTCTAAAGTTCCATCAGAATCATTTGAAGCACATAACAACATACCTTTTGATTCTTCTCCACGTAGGTTGATTGGCTTTAAGTTTTTAACTACGGCAACTTTTTTACCAACTAAAGTTTCTGGTTCATAGAATTTAGCAATTCCTGAAACAATTTGTCTAACTTCGGTTTTAATATCTACTTTAAAAACTAATAATTTATCCGCTTTTGGATGTTTTTTGGCTTCCAAAATTTTTCCTACTACTAATTCAACTTTATCAAAATCATCATATATAATTTCTGGTTTTGATACCGAAACTTCTTCTTTTACTTCAGCACTTTCCCAAGCTAATACTTTTTCTAATACATCTTTATTTAAATCTAATCTTTTAAATAAAACACTCGCATCAGAAACTGAATAACTATTTAATTTTGAGAATGACTTTAATGATTCAAATGAAGTTTCATTTGTATTTAATTGTTTATAAATACTTTTAGCGGTTCTTGGTATAAAGCTTTCTAACAATACTGCACTATATCTTATTGTTTCTAATAAGTGATATAAGACATTTTCTAATATATCCTTTTTACTTTCATCTTTAGCCAGTGCCCAAGGTTCAGTTTCATCAACATATTTATTTGCGCGGCGTAAAAGTTTCATTATTGCTTCAATTGATTCAGAAACTTTTAATTCTGACATTAATTTTGAAACCTTAAATACTGTTTCTGTCGCCATATCTTCAATTTCTTTATCAATATCTAAAAGGATTCCTTTATAACTAACATTACCATTAAAGTATTTTTTAACCATTACAATACTTCTATTTACTAAATTACCCAAAGTATTTGCTAAATCGGAATTAGATTTTTCACATACTAATTCATATGTTAAATTTCCATCTTGAGCAAATGGTATTTCATGTAATACATAATATCTAACTGCATCAACACCAAATAATTCAATAAGTTTATCAGTATAGATTAAATTACCCTTTGATTTACTCATCTTAGCATGATTCATTAAAATCCAAGGATGTCCAAATACTTGTTTTGGAAGTTCTACATTTAATGCCATTAACATAATTGGCCAATAAATTGTGTGAAATCTTAAAATATCTTTTCCAATTAAATGAATATCTGCTGGCCAATATTTGTCAAATAATTCTCCTGATTTACCATTTGGATTATAATCAAGAGCTGTTATATAATTCATTAAAGCATCTATCCATACATAAGTAACATGCTTTGGATCAAAAGTTACTGGTATTCCCCATGTGTATGATGTGCGAGAAACACATAAATCAGGAAGTGGATTTGCTAAAAAGTTATTTAACATTTCATTTTTTCTTGATTCTGGTTGAATAAAGTCTGGATTATCATTAATATGTTTAATTAATCTTTCTTGGTATATATCAAGTTTCAAGAAGTAAGCCTCTTCTTTTGTTAGAGTTACAGTAGCTCCACAATCAGGACATTTTCCTTCAACTAGGTCTTTTTCTGTATAATATGATTCACAATCAACGCAGTAATGTCCAGAATAATGTCCTTTATAAATATCGCCTTGTTTATATAGTTTTTCAAATACTTGTCCAACTATTTCCATATGTTTTTTATCAGTTGTTCTAACAAAATAGTCATATTGGACATCAACAGATGCGTATATTTCTTTTAATAAACCTGAAATATTATCAACATGTTGTTGTGGCGTAATTCCTGCTTTTTCTGCTTTAGATTGAATCTTTTGTCCGTGTTCATCTGTTCCTGTTTGGAAGTATACGTCGTATCCTTCTTTTCTTTTATATCTAACAATAGCATCAGCTAAAATAGCCTCATATACATTTCCGATATGCGGCTTAGATGAAGTGTATGCAATTGCAGTAGTTAAGTAGAATTTTTTGCTCATAAAAGCACCTCTTTCATAGCATAATTATTATACTATATAAATTAATTATTTAATAGATAATTATAGCTTATCAAACAAAATTTTTAGCTCATTAATGTAGCTTTGTGACATTGGAGTATCCTTATCTTCTCCAACAATATCATTTAGTGTTTCTGAATAAATATATTCCCTCGTTAACGAATCTATAAGTACTCCATTTTTCACAACAATAACAGTTGGTACCGCCATACGGTATATATCTGTATCTTTAGAATATATACCATTTGGGTTAATATATCCTATTTTATTTATAAAATCACGATATAATATTTCTTGGGCTTTGTTATTACAATTTCTTATATCGGATAAGGAATCTTTATTTTCATTAATTCTTGTATCAAAATTAAATACTTTTTGAATTTCTTTTTCTTTAGCAACATTATTAATATAAGGTATTGCTGCTTGACAATTTGGACACCAAGATCCACCAACATATAATATAAATGTTTCTTTTTTGTCTATTTTTTTTATTAAAGATTTATAATCTATTGATACTAAAATATTATTTTCATCTTTTAGATTTACATACTCTAAATTGTAATCACTTTGAGTAATTTCCATGTATTCATCAAGTTCTTTCTTAATGTCTTTTGAAGTACAACTTATAAAAAAGTTTACTAGACATAACATTATTAATATATAACAAATCCTTTTCATAATTACCTCCATTTTGCAAAAAAAGAGTGATGTCACCCTTTTAATTTTTTTTTGAGTTTAAGTATTTTTCGTAAACTTCATTTTTATTAAGATTATTTGCTAATGAAACTTCTTTAATTGCTTGGTTGGATTTAATTCCTTGGTCAATCAAAAAGTTTATTTCTTTAATAATATCTACTTCATCTTTTGGTTTTTCTATATATCCACTTACAATTAAAACCATTTCGCCTTTTAAATCATCACAAATATTAATTATTTCTTCAACTGTTCCCCTAAGAAATTCTTCAAATTTTTTAGTTAATTCTCTTGCTAAAACAATTTGTCTATTTCCAAAGATTTCTAAGAAATCCTCTAATGTTTGTTTAATTCGATGTGGAGCTTCATAATAAATTGTTGTATGCGGTATATATTTTAAATCATTTAATTGTTTACATCTTTGTGTTTTCTTGCTATCTAAAAAACCATAAAAAGTAAATGGTTGAGGAACTAACCCTGAAGCAATTAAAGCGCTAATACCTGCACTAGCTCCGGGAATTGTTGTAACAGCAATATTTTCTTCAATTGCTTGTTTAACAATTACGTATCCTGGATCACTTATTATTGGTAAGCCTGCATCACTTATTATAGCTATATTTTTACCATTTTTTAGAAAATTAACAATTTCATCACATTTAATATTTTCATTAAATTCATGATATGAATATAGCGGAGTATTTATATTATAATGTTTTAATAATACTCCAGAATTCCTAGTATCCTCAGCATATATTATATCTACAGTCTTTAAAATATTAATAGCTCTATATGTTATATCTTCTAAATTTCCAATTGGTGTTGCTACTAAGTATAGGCAAACATCGTTATTGTTAAAACTAAATTTTCTTTTCATTAGTTTGTCTTAATAACGCGAGAAGCTCTTTCTCTTAAATCTCTTTCTTCGTAAACAATTGACATTAAATCACGGCGCTTTTCTGCTGTAATTGAAAATCTATCTTTTATTTCTTCTAAGAATATATGTTCTTCGGTGTTATAAAGATCATCTTCCATGCTTATTGTAACTAAATTTAAGAAAACAATATTCTTCACGACTTGATTACAGCTTTCAAAAAATGTTACTGTTTCGGAAATACTTTCGCTTTTGGCAAATGTATATTCAGGTACAATATCATCAAGTTCAGCAAGCATTTTTTTTATAATTCTTCTTTCTACTTGTGTTGGTTCACCATCTATATCAACCATATAAACGGCTAAATCTATAAATTTTAATTTTTCTTTCCTATTTAAGTAACTTAAAAACATATTTACTCCTCCTTGGCATTAAAAATATTTAAAACTTCTTTTGTATATTTATCCCCTTTACTATGTAAATAAAGAGGCTGTAAAACCTTAATTCCGTTCTCAACTTTTGTCTTACGTGCTTCAATTAAAACATGATTAGCTTGAGAACCCACTCTTGGATAAACCATTCTAATTCTTTTTGGTTCTAAACCATATTTTTTCATTGTAACAATTATATCAGCTAATCTATCTGGTCGATGTACCATTGCAAAATATCCGTTATTATTTAATAAAAGTTTTGCCTCATTACATATTTGATCTAAATTAACTAATACTTCATGTCTTGCGATTGTTAAGAAATCATTTTTATTAACATTTGATGATTCTTGGTATTTGAAAAATGGAGGGTTACAAATAACTAAATCAAAAATACCTTGTCCAATTTTTTTATTAATACCAATAAGGTTATCATTAAATATTTTTATTTGATGTTCCTTATTATTAATTTTAACACTTTTTTGAGCTAATTGATAGGATTTTTCTTGAATTTCTATACCAATTATTTCATTTTTTGTTCTTAATGTTAAATATAAAGGTATCGGCGCATTACCAGTTCCTAAATCAACAATTTTTTTTGTACTTTTATTTATTGTAGCAAAATCTGCTAAAATTACTGAATCAATTGAAAAAGAAAACATTTCAGAATCTTGAATAATTTTTAATCCTGGAACACCTAACAATTCATTTACTACTTCCATATTTTACTCCAATTGATTATCCAAATCATCGTTATCTTTCTTTTTATCTTTTGATTTAATAAATGTAATATCTTCAAATTTTAAATAACCATATCTATCGTCTAAAAGATATTTAACTTTTACATTTTTGTTTAAAACATCGCACGATAACACTTTAGCATCACCATTTTCTGTTCCAACAATATCTCCTAAATCTGGAGCATGCTTTCTTAATTCTTTATAAAGTTCATCTTCATAATTAATACAACATAAAAGTTTTCCACAATTACCACTTATT
>JAVBOS010000058.1:0-3213 GCA_031550255.1 Anaeroplasmataceae bacterium
AGAAAATTCTATTGAATTGCTAACTTTATTTGACATAGAAGAGGTAACATATAAAAATGCTTTGTTAACTAGTGAAGGTTTAATAAGAGTAATGACAAGTGACTTACACTACAGTTTAAAAGATAAAAAAATATTAATACTAGGATACGGTTATTGTGGTGTTGCTTTAATAAAACAATTAATGGCATATAATAAAGAAATATATGTTTATGCAAAGGATTATCATGATAAGAAAAATATTTTTATGAATGAATTAATTAATCATGATAAACTAAATGATTTAAGTAAATTTGATATAATTATAAATACAATTCCCCAAGTGATAATTAATAAAGAAGAATTAAATAGTATTAAAGAAGATACATTAATTTATGATATAGCATCCTTTCCATATGGATTTAATTTAGAATATGCAAAAGATATAAATCTTAAAATCAATATATTACCAGGCATACCAGGATTGATGCTTCCAGCAAGTGCTGCCAAAGTGATGTATGATGGGATGAAAGACTTTATATAATTTTTTTAAATTTCATTGTTATTTTTATTCTTTTGATTTATAATAGTAACAGGTTATACCGATTCGATAGAAAAAAGGAGGGTAATACATGTCCTTTTGACATGTATAGTTAATATGAGTACAGTAAAAATAATAAGTTTAGGTGGCGTACAAGAAAATGGTAAGAATTTGTACGTTGTAGATGTTAATGACCGTTTATTTATTTTAGACGCAGGTTTAAAATATCCAACGGTTGAATTATATGGAATTGATATAGTGATTCCAGATATTTCTTTTTTGGTGAAAAATAAACATAGAATAGCAGGAATATTCTTGACTCATGGTCATGATGACCATATAGGAAGTGTTAGTGCTATATTAAAAGAAATAAAAACAACAATATATGCTTCCAAATTTACAATAGCTTTATTAAATGAAAGTTTAAAAGAAGCGGATTTGAATCCGGAAAAATTTAAAATAGTTGAAATAAATTCTAAGTCTAAAGTCATAATTGGAGACTTAAATGTTAGATTTTTTGAAGTTCCACATAATATTCCCGATTGTTTAGGTATTGTAATTAATACACAAGATGGAAATATTATTTATACTGGAAATTATACTTTTGATCAAAATTCAAAAATTGATTATGTTCAAATGAATGGTTCTTTAAGTAAATATGCTAAAGAAGGTGTTTTAGCATTATTAACTGAAAGTATTGGTGCGGATAATAATCAAAATAGAGGAAGTATTTTAGAATTTACACATCGTATTAAAAAGATATTTATAAGTTCTGAAGGAAGAATTGTTTTTAGTTTATTTTCATCTGATTTACAACGTATTCAACAAATAATAGATATTGCGTTAGAATATAAAAAAAGAGTTGCTATTATAGGAAGAAAGACTCAAAGAGTTGTTAACCAAGCTATAAATTTGGGATACCTAAAAATCAACGAAGAATCACTTGTTAATTTAAGATATATTGATGAAAAAAATACAAATACAGATAAAGATTTAGTAGTACTAGTTACTGGTGAAAGACATGAGCCATATTTTATGCTACAAAGAATGAGCAAGAAAATTGATCGTTTAATAAAACTAGATGAAAATGATGCAGTTGTTGTATTAACTAATCCATATTTAGGAACAGAAAAGATGGCAGCTAGAACTTTAGATATGGTTTATAAAGTTACAAGTAATGTTAGTGTTTTTAAGAGTAACTTATTGCCATCATCGAATTCATCACGTGAAGAAATCAAACAAATGATAAACATTACAAAACCCAAATATATAATTCCTGTTATTGGTGAATACAGACATCAATATGCAACTAGAATTATAGCTAATTGTATTGGATATACTGACGATAAAGTTATAATACCTGATCAAGGAGATATTTTACATTTTATTGATGGCGAATATAAAGGTGTTCTAGAAACTTGTACTTATGGAGAAGTCATGATTGATGGTAAAGCAGTTGGTGATATTGGTGATGTAGTTATGCGTGATCGTGAATTACTTGCTGAAGATGGTGTTTTATTGCTTGTTGCTAACGTTAATCCTAAAACTAAAGAAGTTATCGCAGGACCAGAAGTAGTTTCAAAAGGATTTATTTATAGTAGAGAAAATGAAGATTTACTTAATGAAATTAAAAAAACATTTTTTACAGTTTCAGAAAAACATTTAACAACGAAATTTGTTAATTGGGGAGACTTTAAAAATGATTTAAAGAATGATGTTAACAAATTGATTTATAAATTAACTAAAAGAAGCCCTATTATTATTCCAGTCTTAATTTCAGTTGATTTAGATAATGTTATTAAAAATAATGAAGAGATAAAATAAAAAGTACTTTTAGTACTTTTTATTTTTTGTCATATTCGTTTTTTTCTTAAATATATCTATATTTCTATAAAAAGTACCCTTACTCATATTTAGTAGTTCCATTGCTTTTGTATTAGTAATTTTATTAGTTAAATATAAAGAGGCAATTTCCTCAAAATTTTGAGGTATAGGTAAAGCAATTCTTCCAAAATGAACACCCTTTAATTTAGCTAATTTAATACCTTCAGCTTGCCTTTGTTTAATTGCTTCTCTTTCATTTTGAGCAACAAATGATAAAACTTGTAAAACAATATCACCAATAAATTTTCCAACAAGATTTTCTGCCCTTTGTCTTGTATCAAGCAGTGGCATATCTAAAACTAAAATATCACATTTCAAATCTTTAGTAATTTTTGTCCATTCTTCAATAATCATTTCGTAATTACGCCCTAAACGGTCAATTGATTTAATTATAAGTAAATCATTTTCCTTTAAACTTCTAACTAATTTTTGATAATTTTTTCTATCAAAATCTTTTCCAGATTGTTTATCAACAAAGATATCTTTATCTGATAAGCCATAGTTGTACATTTCTTCTAACTGCCTATCAATGCTTTGACCGGTACTTGATACTCTAACATATCCATAAATCATATGAAAAACCTCCAAATTATATAATTAATTACACAAAACTTTGACAGCATGAAATGTGTGACTTAAAAATCATAGAAATTTTAACATGCATAATTAAAAAAATCAATGTACATTAAAATGAGAAAATCATAAAATTCTTTATAGGCAAAAATTTCTAAATGATATAACCTTTTTCGACATTTTTTCAGCATTTAAACATGTAAAATTATTTAGAGGTGAGAGTATGGCAAAAGAAAAAG